>NZ_JAJONE010000005.1 GCF_024700075.1 Hymenobacter sp. J193 | reverse complement strand
CCGGAAAACGCCGTGCACCTGACCGAGGCCGAACAACAAGCCATTCCCTGCCATTTTCTGCTTGCTCAGGGAGGCCGAGAAGCGCATGATGGTGATAGAGTATACCCCGGGCTCCGATCGTGCCACCAGGGAGCGGATTATCGCCATTCACCTGCGGGCCTACGCTCGCCGCTATCAGATCCTGAGCTATGAGGTCTTTGACGACTTCGTCCCGGCCCTGCCGGCTCCGCTAGCCGAATAGCTGGCCCGAGTAGGATTTAGGGGGCAGTGGAGGAAAGGACTACTCCGGGTCCGTCGTCCCGGTTTTATCCCTTAACATAATGTAGCTTCTCAGACCGACCTTGGAATCCGTGCGGTTTTGCTCCCCACCGCCCCCGGTGCCGGCGCGTGGTACTTTTCCGGTTTAGGCCCCTAAAAAACGGGGTCGATTTACCGGCGCGTCAGTGCTTCATCTTCATGCCCGCTTTGCCCTTGCCCAACTGGTCGAGGGCGGCACGGAAGCCGGTAGCCAGCTGCGCGGCGGGGCCGCGGCCGTAGTAGTGCAGGAACATCATGCGCGGCTGGTCAAACAGCATGTGGTTGTGCACGGCCACGACCTCCAGATTGTGGGCGCGCAGGGCCTTGATAACCGGGTTTACTTCGTGCTCCAGCATAGCAATGTCGCCGGCCACATGCGCGTCAGCTTGCTTGCCGGCGAACGCGGCCCACGAGTTCAGGCCAATGGCGGCGGTCATTTCCGTGCCCATCATCACCGATTGCAGGTCCGCCCGGCCCACGGTATACTTGTAGGTGGGGCCGTTCACCGTGCCCTGGTACTGCACCACTTTGTCGAGCGCCGGAATATCAAACAGCTCCTTGCCGGTGGGCGGGCCGGGGGCCGACGTAGCGTTGTTGCCCGCCTGCGCGGCCGGGGTGCCGCCGCTGGGCTTCGGCTGGTTGGCCGGCAGCAACTTGGAGTCCTTCAGCGCGGCGGCAAACTTGCGGGCCAGCTCGGCCGGGGCACCCATGCCGTGGATGTGCATGTAGAAGATGCGCGGTTCTTCGTAAAAAAGTGGTTGTGTACGGCCCCGATTTCCAGCCCCTGGGCCAGGGCGGCCGACATAAGCGGGTTAACTTCCTCTTGCAGTAGCACCGTGTCGCTCATGAGCATGGCTGATTTGCCGTCGAGCGTGTGCTTGATGGCCACCCACCCGCCGAAGCCGAAGGAAATGGGCACCGGCTCCCCCTTGATGGTCACTTTCAAGTCGTTGCGCGGCAACGGGGTGCTGTGCGTGGCCTGCGCTTCAACGTAGGCCCCTTTCTTGCCCATCGCGGCCTCGATGGCGGCAATGTCGGCCGCGCTCAGCGGCGGGGTGTTGCCGGGGGCCGGGGCTTCGGCGAAGGAGGGCAAGGGGCCTAGCAGCAGCGGCGTGGTGGCCAGCGCCGTGGTTTTGAGCCAGTCACGGCGGGAAAAACGGGAATCGGACATAGAACAAGGAATGAATGAGACGGCTTAGGGTACGTAAGGTAAACGGTTGACTGTTCCTTCTCTGTGCTCAGGACGCGGCTTGTGGGCGCTTAACGTGCTGTATTCTCCGTTTCCTGAGAAGACCTCTAAAAGCCCTACTGTGGGAAATACTTTTTGATCACTTTCGGATTGTCCCGTTTCAAGTCCCAATAGCCTTTGGTCAGCCAATCCAGTGCCCGCTTTTTCTTGGCCTGCTCCTGCTGCAGCACCACGACCTGCGCCTCTGCTGCCGCTTTCTGCTGCCAGAGGTAGGTGCTCAGGCTGACTAGGGATAGCACCAACGCAATCACCCCCAACCCCAGCCGTATACTGGTAAAGCCCCATACTTCCCCACCACGGGCACGCTGCGCGGAATCCGGTCAATCACCTGCTGCAGCTGCGCCGTGCCCATGGTGAGCGTGTTTTCCACCTTCGCCGGCGTGGCCAGGTGCGGCTGGATGGCCTCCGCTACGCCCTGGTAGTTGATGGTAAAGCGCACTTCCTGCTTCACCTTGGCCAGCACCTCGTCCAGTTCGGCCCGGCTCACCGGCTTGCCCTGCTCTAAGCTGCGCTTGTTCAGCG
The DNA here is from genome assembly GCF_024700075.1 of Hymenobacter sp. J193. NCBI lineage: Bacteria > Pseudomonadati > Bacteroidota > Cytophagia > Cytophagales > Hymenobacteraceae > Hymenobacter > Hymenobacter sp. J193. Next base: position 11,008 of record NZ_JAJONE010000005.1, on the reverse strand, counting down.
CCTCGATGCCCCGCCGTAGCGCGTTTATGTCTTGAAGTAGCTCTTGCATACGTCGTTGCTAAAAAATTAATCCCCCATCTCAAAGCCTCGGGACTGCTGCTTGCTCGGCTGCTGCTGGGCCTGTCGCTCTTTGGCCTGGGCGTACTCGGCCGCCAGCTTGGCCAGCGCGTAGTCCTGGCCCACCTGCTGCCACGCCTGGGCCGGGTCCTGGCCTAGCTCCCGGGCCTTGGCAAAGCCCGTCTCCAGATTGCCGGCGCTGTACGCGCGGCCCACCTGGCTGCCCTTCACCCGGTGCCCGTCCTGGGCAAACACCACCCCGGCCGGGCTCCCGTCCTTGCGCCGTGTCAGCTCCAGCTCGATGCCTCGGGGCGCAGCGCCTCGCGCAGCTCGTCGAAGCTGCGGGCGTGGCCAGCTGTGTAGCTCAGGGCGCGGCCGATGTCCTGGCGGGCGCGGCTCCACTCGGCCGACTGTTCCTCTTTCGGGGTCGTGGCTTTCGCCTGGGCCGGGGTCGGGCCGATTTCGCGGGCCTGCTTGCGGCCTACCTGGTCGGCCACGATCAGCCCATACTCCTGCTCGATACCCTTGCACACGTCCACGCTGCGGGAGCGAATAAACTGGTCGCTCACCGTCTGCCCGTCCAAATCCACCCGGTTCACCACCAGGTGCATGTGCGGGTGGGTCTTGTCCTGGTGCCGCACCACGGCCCATTGCGTGTTCTCCGGGTCGATGTTCAGCCCCTTTAGGTAGTCCTGGGCAATGCGGCCCATCACCTCATTGGTCAGCTTCTCCTTTTCCTCGACCGGAAAGGCCAGCGCGACATGCAGTACTGCCTTCCCTAATCCGGGCCGCATGGCCCGCACCGCGTCGAAGTCTGCCGCCATATGCTCGGCGCTGTCCGTGCGCACCCCGTGCGCGGCCAGCACCTCGGCTCCTTTGCCGGGGGCCTGCTCCTGCAGCACGTACCGGCACATGGCCCCGAACGACTGGTTCACCTTCACCTTGCCAATCATACCGCCTCGCCCGTGAGCCGCTTCAACAGGTGGTGCATCTGCCCGAGTACCGTTGTGGCTCCGGTCCGCTGGTCTTGGCCCAACTGGGCCAGCTTGGTGAGCTGGTTCAGGTTCGCCGCCATGCCGGCCAGCTGCGCCAGCTGCCGCGCTTCCTCCGGGGTCGGCGGGGCCTGCAGTTTCGTGGCCGTGTTCTGTTTCCGCCACACCGACCGCAGCACTTCGCCCTGGCTCAGCTGGTACCGTTCGGCTTCCTGGGTCAGGCGCTCGTGCTCGGCGTCGGTCAGCCGAACGCTCACGACGTGGCGCTGTTTTTCGGCTAGTGGGCTAGCCTTCCGGCCTCCTTTTCGGGGGCGGTGGGGAGGTGAATCAGGGGCGGATAGGTCGGCCATAGGTAGGTCCCCGAAGGGGCAAGTGTAGTGAGCCCAACGGGCGAACGGGTTTCCTGGATTGCGCGAAGCGCGATTCAGGAAACACATCTTGCGAAAACCGTTGAACGATTCCAGAACAGCCCACAAGGTACGGCTCCCCACACGCACGCGCAACCCCTGGCCCTGTCTTTTCTCTGTGCCCCTTCTGCTGCCTTCTACCGGCTGCTCCTAGTGTTCCCCTTGCCGGCAACTTGGCCACCTCGCCCTGGCCACCAGTTGCACCACCTGGCCACCATCCCACCTGCTAATGTGTCCCCGGTCCCGGTGCTGTCGTCTTCCCCTTTTGTTCCTAACTCCGCCCGCTTCCTCAGCTGCTTCCGTTTCCGTGGCCGTAGCATTCCCAAGTTCAAAGCAGTACATAAGCTCAACAATAAGGTTTATAAACTATTGATTACCAATAATATATAGTTTATAAAATGCGCGCAAGTCACTGGCTTCTAGGACTTTGCTGTTTTTGTTTGGCTCGCGCCGTTGTACCCCTGACCAGTCCCTAAAAGCTTTTTTTCTCGCGCGAACACCAATTGGTGTATTTGTAAAGCTTTGTTCTATTTGAGGGCTTCATAACGCGCTAATTTTTAGTCTGTTAACCCAATTGAAAACGGGTTTTAATGGGTCTCAAACGGGTTTTAATGGGTCTCAAACGGGTTTTAATGGGTCTCAAACGGGTTTTAATGGGTTTGAAAACGGGTTTTAATGGGTCTCAAACGGGTTTTAAAAGTGATATTTGTTTTTATAACCCGTTTTCCGCGTATAATTACGCTCGAAATCAATGAATAAGCACCATGAGCAAAGAATTAGAAATCCGGCAACACAATGCTCTGACGAATGCTCGCTATGAGTACACTGAATTACAGCTTGACTTATTCTTCTTCTTGGTTTCAAAGCTGCGTAAGGACCAGAAGTCTGACACTTATGAGCTAAATATTAAGGAGTTATCGGCTTTAACTGGCAAAAATATGATTTGGCTTATCTGCGGAAAGCCACTGAGGATATGGGCTCTCGAATGTTTGAGGTAGAAACTCCAGAGCGTCATGTGCAGCTCTGGATGTTCCGCAGCGTGGAGTACCTCAAAGGATTAGGCATCATAGAAGTCTCACTTTCTGACAAAATTATCCCTTATCTATTTGAGCTTCAAAGCAATTTCACCAGCTATGGCCTAGCATCGGCACTACGCCTCACTAGCAAATATGCTAAGCGGATTTATCCGATTTGTAGCCAGTGGAAGGACTTAGGCGAAACCAAAAAGCATGACATTCAAGATTTTAAGAGAATGCTCGGGCTACTTGACGATAAAGGCATTGATAAGATGCCTAGGACCAGTGATTTCAGGAAAAGCGTATTGGACATAGCCGTTAAGCAAATCAATGAGCACACCGAGTTGCACATTAGCTATGAGTTAGAAAAGCGTGGTAAAACCTTCAAAAACATTACGTTTAAGGTCAAACCTCAAGCTTTAGCCGACAATATTCCTTTCGACCTAGTGGCCACCGCTCAGGACGTGCCGGGCGTCCAACAGAGCCACCTCGACAACGCCGCCCGCATCCTCGACGAGCTGCGCATCACCGACGCCAAGCACCGCCAAACCATCCTGGCCAGTGCGGCCCACGTCGCGGAAGTGAACCGCTACAATCACGACCTGAAAACGGGCAAGGTCAAGGCATCTCGTAATCCGGGGGGCCTGCTGCTCGTGCGCCTGGGCCTGGTCGCGGCCAAAGTCGTGAAGCCTGCCTAAGCCTTTTCCCATGCGGCAAAAAATCTACCTGGAACTCGTCGTGTTGCGGCCGGAAAACGCCGTGCACCTGACCGAGGCCGAACAACAAGCCATTCCCTGCCATTTTCTGCTTGCTCAGGAGGCCGAGAAGCGCATGATGGTGATAGAGTATACCCCGGGCTCCGATCGTGCCACCAGGGAGCGGATTATCGCCATTCACCTGCGGGCCTACGCTCGCCGCTATCAGATCCTGAGCTATGAGGTCTTTGACGACTTCGTCCCGGCCCTGCCGGCTCCGCTAGCCGAATAGCTGGCCCGAGTAGGATTTAGGGGGCAGTGGAGGAAAGGACTACTCCGGGTCCGTCGTCCCGGTTTTATCCCTTAACATAATGTAGCTTCTCAGACCGACCTTGGAATCCGTGCGGTTTTGCTCCCCACCGCCCCCGGTGCCGGCGCGTGGTACTTTTCCGGTTTAGGCCCCTAAAAAACGGGGTCGATTTACCGGCGCGTCAGTGCTTCATCTTCATGCCCGCTTTGCCCTTGCCCAACTGGTCGAGGGCGGCACGGAAGCCGGTAGCCAGCTGCGCGGCGGGGCCGCGGCCGTAGTAGTGCAGGAACATCATGCGCGGCTGGTCAAACAGCATGTGGTTGTGCACGGCCACGACCTCCAGATTGTGGGCGCGCAGGGCCTTGATAACCGGGTTTACTTCGTGCTCCAGCATAGCAATGTCGCCGGCCACATGCGCGTCAGCTTGCTTGCCGGCGAACGCGGCCCACGAGTTCAGGCCAATGGCGGCGGTCATTTCCGTGCCCATCATCACCGATTGCAGGTCCGCCCGGCCCACGGTATACTTGTAGGTGGGGCCGTTCACCGTGCCCTGGTACTGCACCACTTTGTCGAGCGCCGGAATATCAAACAGCTCCTTGCCGGTGGGCGGGCCGGGGGCCGACGTAGCGTTGTTGCCCGCCTGCGCGGCCGGGGTGCCGCCGCTGGGCTTCGGCTGGTTGGCCGGCAGCAACTTGGAGTCCTTCAGCGCGGCGGCAAACTTGCGGGCCAGCTCGGCCGGGGCACCCATGCCGTGGATGTGCATGTAGAAGATGCGCGGTTCTTCGTAAAAAAGTGGTTGTGTACGGCCCCGATTTCCAGCCCCTGGGCCAGGGCGGCCGACATAAGCGGGTTAACTTCCTCTTGCAGTAGCACCGTGTCGCTCATGAGCATGGCTGATTTGCCGTCGAGCGTGTGCTTGATGGCCACCCACCCGCCGAAGCCGAAGGAAATGGGCACCGGCTCCCCCTTGATGGTCACTTTCAAGTCGTTGCGCGGCAACGGGGTGCTGTGCGTGGCCTGCGCTTCAACGTAGGCCCCTTTCTTGCCCATCGCGGCCTCGATGGCGGCAATGTCGGCCGCGCTCAGCGGCGGGGTGTTGCCGGGGGCCGGGGCTTCGGCGAAGGAGGGCAAGGGGCCTAGCAGCAGCGGCGTGGTGGCCAGCGCCGTGGTTTTGAGCCAGTCACGGCGGGAAAAACGGGAATCGGACATAGAACAAGGAATGAATGAGACGGCTTAGGGTACGTAAGGTAAACGGTTGACTGTTCCTTCTCTGTGCTCAGGACGCGGCTTGTGGGCGCTTAACGTGCTGTATTCTCCGTTTCCTGAGAAGACCTCTAAAAGCCCTACTGTGGGAAATACTTTTTGATCACTTTCGGATTGTCCCGTTTCAAGTCCCAATAGCCTTTGGTCAGCCAATCCAGTGCCCGCTTTTTCTTGGCCTGCTCCTGCTGCAGCACCACGACCTGCGCCTCTGCTGCCGCTTTCTGCTGCCAGAGGTAGGTGCTCAGGCTGACTAGGGATAGCACCAACGCAATCACCCCCAACCCCAGCCGTATACTGGTAAAGCCCCATACTTCCCCCACCACGGGCACGCTGCGCGGAATCCGGTCAATCACCTGCTGCAGCTGCGCCGTGCCCATGGTGAGCGTGTTTTCCACCTTCGCCGGCGTGGCCAGGTGCGGCTGGATGGCCTCCGCTACGCCCTGGTAGTTGATGGTAAAGCGCACTTCCTGCTTCACCTTGGCCAGCACCTCGTCCAGTTCGGCCCGGCTCACCGGCTTGCCCTGCTCTAAGCTGCGCTTGTTCAGCGCCTCGATGCCCCGCCGTAGCGCGTTTATGTCTTGAAGTAGCTCTTGCATACGTCGTTGCTAAAAAATTAATCCCCCATCTCAAAGCCTCGGGACTGCTGCTTGCTCGGCTGCTGCTGGGCCTGTCGCTCTTTGGCCTGGGCGTACTCGGCCGCCAGCTTGGCCAGCGCGTAGTCCTGGCCCACCTGCTGCCACGCCTGGGCCGGGTCCTGGCCTAGCTCCCGGGCCTTGGCAAAGCCCGTCTCCAGATTGCCGGCGCTGTACGCGCGGCCCACCTGGCTGCCCTTCACCCGGTGCCCGTCCTGGGCAAACACCACCCCGGCCGGGCTCCCGTCCTTGCGCCGTGTCAGCTCCAGCTCGATGCCTCGGGGGCGCAGCGCCTCGCGCAGCTCGTCGAAGCTGCGGGCGTGGCCAGCTGTGTAGCTCAGGGCGCGGCCGATGTCCTGGCGGGCGCGGCTCCACTCGGCCGACTGTTCCTCTTTCGGGGTCGTGGCTTTCGCCTGGGCCGGGGTCGGGCCGATTTCGCGGGCCTGCTTGCGGCCTACCTGGTCGGCCACGATCAGCCCATACTCCTGCTCGATACCCTTGCACACGTCCACGCTGCGGGAGCGAATAAACTGGTCGCTCACCGTCTGCCCGTCCAAATCCACCCGGTTCACCACCAGGTGCATGTGCGGGTGGGTCTTGTCCTGGTGCCGCACCACGGCCCATTGCGTGTTCTCCGGGTCGATGTTCAGCCCCTTTAGGTAGTCCTGGGCAATGCGGCCCATCACCTCATTGGTCAGCTTCTCCTTTTCCTCGACCGGAAAGGCCAGCGCGACATGCAGTACTGCCTTCCCTAATCCGGGCCGCATGGCCCGCACCGCGTCGAAGTCTGCCGCCATATGCTCGGCGCTGTCCGTGCGCACCCCGTGCGCGGCCAGCACCTCGGCTCCTTTGCCGGGGGCCTGCTCCTGCAGCACGTACCGGCACATGGCCCCGAACGACTGGTTCACCTTCACCTTGCCAATCATACCGCCTCGCCCGTGAGCCGCTTCAACAAGTGGTGCATCTGCCCGAGTACCGTTGTGGCTCCGGTCCGCTGGTCTTGGCCCAAGTGGGCCAGCTTGGTGAGCTGGTTCAGGTTCGCCGCCATGCCGGCCAGCTGCGCCAGCTGCCGCGCTTCCTCCGGGGTCGGCGGGGCCTGCAGTTTCGTGGCCGTGTTCTGTTTCCGCCACACCGACCGCAGCACTTCGCCCTGGCTCAGCTGGTACCGTTCGGCTTCCTGGGTCAGGCGCTCGTGCTCGGCGTCGGTCAGCCGAACGCTCACGACGTGGCGCTGTTTTTCGGCTAGTGGGCTAGCCTTCCGGCCTCCTTTTCGGGGGCGGTGGGGAGGTGAATCAGGGGCGGATAGGTCGGCCATAGGTAGGTCCCCGAAGGGGCAAGTGTAGTGAGCCCAACGGGCGAACGGGTTTCCTGGATTGCGCGAAGCGCGATTCAGGAAACACATCTTGCGAAAACCGTTGAACGATTCCAGAACAGCCCACAAGGTACGGCTCCCCACACGCACGCGCAACCCCTGGCCCTGTCTTTTCTCTGTGCCCCTTCTGCTGCCTTCTACCGGCTGCTCCTAGTGTTCCCCTTGCCGGCAACTTGGCCACCTCGCCCTGGCCACCAGTTGCACCACCTGGCCACCATCCCACCTGCTAATGTGTCCCCGGTCCCGGTGCTGTCGTCTTCCCCTTTTGTTCCTAACTCCGCCCGCTTCCTCAGCTGCTTCCGTTTCCGTGGCCGTAGCATTCCCAAGTTCAAAGCAGTACATAAGCTCAACAATAAGGTTTATAAACTATTGATTACCAATAATATATAGTTTATAAAATGCGCGCAAGTCACTGGCTTCTAGGACTTTGCTGTTTTTGTTTGGCTCGCGCCGTTGTACCCCTGACCAGTCCCTAAAAGCTTTTTTTTCTCGCGCGAACACCAATTGGTGTATTTGTAAAGCTTTGTTCTATTTGAGGGCTTCATAACGCGCTAATTTTTAGTCTGTTAACCCAATTGAAAACGGGTTTTAATGGGTCTCAAACGGGTTTTAATGGGTCTCAAACGGGTTTTAATGGGTCTCAAACGGGTTTTAATGGGTTTGAAAACGGGTTTTAATGGGTCTCAAACGGGTTTTAAAAGTGATATTTGTTTTTATAACCCGTTTTCCGCGTATAATTACGCTCGAAATCAATGAATAAGCACCATGAGCAAAGAATTAGAAATCCGGCAACACAATGCTCTGACGAATGCTCGCTATGAGTACACTGAATTACAGCTTGACTTATTCTTCTTCTTGGTTTCAAAGCTGCGTAAGGACCAGAAGTCTGACACTTATGAGCTAAATATTAAGGAGTTATCGGCTTTAACTGGCAAAAATATGATTTGGCTTATCTGCGGAAAGCCACTGAGGATATGGGCTCTCGAATGTTTGAGGTAGAAACTCCAGAGCGTCATGTGCAGCTCTGGATGTTCCGCAGCGTGGAGTACCTCAAAGGATTAGGCATCATAGAAGTCTCACTTTCTGACAAAATTATCCCTTATCTATTTGAGCTTCAAAGCAATTTCACCAGCTATGGCCTAGCATCGGCACTACGCCTCACTAGCAAATATGCTAAGCGGATTTATCCGATTTGTAGCCAGTGGAAGGACTTAGGCGAAACCAAAAAGCATGACATTCAAGATTTTAAGAGAATGCTCGGGCTACTTGACGATAAAGGCATTGATAAGATGCCTAGGACCAGTGATTTCAGGAAAAGCGTATTGGACATAGCCGTTAAGCAAATCAATGAGCACACCGAGTTGCACATTAGCTATGAGTTAGAAAAGCGTGGTAAAACCTTCAAAAACATTACGTTTAAGGTCAAACCTCAAGCTTTAGCCGACAATATTCCTTTCGACCTAGTGGCCACCGCTCAGGACGTGCCGGGCGTCCAACAGAGCCACCTCGACAACGCCGCCCGCATCCTCGACGAGCTGCGCATCACCGACGCCAAGCACCGCCAAACCATCCTGGCCAGTGCGGCCCACGTCGCGGAAGTGAACCGCTACAATCACGACCTGAAAACGGGCAAGGTCAAGGCATCTCGTAATCCGGGGGGCCTGCTGCTCGTGCGCCTGGGCCTGGTCGCGGCCAAAGTCGTGAAGCCTGCCTAAGCCTTTTCCCATGCGGCAAAAAATCTACCTGGAACTCGTCGTGTTGCGGCCGGAAAACGCCGTGCACCTGACCGAGGCCGAACAACAAGCCATTCCCTGCCATTTTCTGCTTGCTCAGGAGGCCGAGAAGCGCATGATGGTGATAGAGTATACCCCGGGCTCCGATCGTGCCACCAGGGAGCGGATTATCGCCATTCACCTGCGGGCCTACGCTCGCCGCTATCAGATCCTGAGCTATGAGGTCTTTGACGACTTCGTCCCGGCCCTGCCGGCTCCGCTAGCCGAATAGCTGGCCCGAGTAGGATTTAGGGGGCAGTGGAGGAAAGGACTACTCCGGGTCCGTCGTCCCGGTTTTATCCCTTAACATAATGTAGCTTCTCAGACCGACCTTGGAATCCGTGCGGTTTTGCTCCCCACCGCCCCCGGTGCCGGCGCGTGGTACTTTTCCGGTTTAGGCCCCTAAAAAACGGGGTCGATTTACCGGCGCGTCAGTGCTTCATCTTCATGCCCGCTTTGCCCTTGCCCAACTGGTCGAGGGCGGCACGGAAGCCGGTAGCCAGCTGCAGCGGCGGGGCCGCGGCCGTAGTAGTGCAGGAACATCATGCGCGGCTGGTCAAACAGCATGTGGTTGTGCACGGCCACGACCTCCAGATTGTGGGCGCGCAGGGCCTTGATAACCGGGTTTACTTCGTGCTCCAGCATAGCAATGTCGCCGGCCACATGCGCGTCAGCTTGCTTGCCGGCGAACGCGGCCCACGAGTTCAGGCCAATGGCGGCGGTCATTTCCGTGCCCATCATCACCGATTGCAGGTCCGCCCGGCCCACGGTATACTTGTAGGTGGGGCCGTTCACCGTGCCCTGGTACTGCACCACTTTGTCGAGCGCCGGAATATCAAACAGCTCCTTGCCGGTGGGCGGGCCGGGGGCCGACGTAGCGTTGTTGCCCGCCTGCGCGGCCGGGGTGCCGCCGCTGGGCTTCGGCTGGTTGGCCGGCAGCAACTTGGAGTCCTTCAGCGCGGCGGCAAACTTGCGGGCCAGCTCGGCCGGGGCACCCATGCCGTGGATGTGCATGTAGAAGATGCGCGGTTCTTCGTAAAAAAGCTGGTTGTGTACGGCCCCGATTTCCAGCCCCTGGGCCAGGGCGGCCGACATAAGCGGGTTAACTTCCTCTTGCAGTAGCACCGTGTCGCTCATGAGCATGGCTGATTTGCCGTCGAGCGTGTGCTTGATGGCCACCCACCCGCCGAAGCCGAAGGAAATGGGCACCGGCTCCCCTTGATGGTCACTTTCAAGTCGTTGCGCGGCAACGGGGTGCTGTGCGTGGCCTGCGCTTCAACGTAGGCCCCTTTCTTGCCCATCGCGGCCTCGATGGCGGCAATGTCGGCCGCGCTCAGCGGCGGGGTGTTGCCGGGGGCCGGGGCTTCGGCGAAGGAGGGCAAGGGGCCTAGCAGCAGCGGCGTGGTGGCCAGCGCCGTGGTTTTGAGCCAGTCACGGCGGGAAAAACGGGAATCGGACATAGAACAAGGAATGAATGAGACGGCTTAGGGTACGTAAGGTAAACGGTTGACTGTTCCTTCTCTGTGCTCAGGACGCGGCTTGTGGGCGCTTAACGTGCTGTATTCTCCGTTTCCTGAGAAGACCTCTAAAAGCCCTACTGTGGGAAATACTTTTTGATCACTTTCGGATTGTCCCGTTTCAAGTCCCAATAGCCTTTGGTCAGCCAATCCAGTGCCCGCTTTTTCTTGGCCTGCTCCTGCTGCAGCACCACGACCTGCGCCTCTGCTGCCGCTTTCTGCTGCCAGAGGTAGGTGCTCAGGCTGACTAGGGATAGCACCAACGCAATCACCCCCAACCCCAGCCGTATACTGGTAAAGCCCCATACTTCCCCACCACGGGCACGCTGCGCGGAATCCGGTCAATCACCCGCTGCAGCTGCGCCGTGCCCATGGTGAGCGTGTTTTCCACCTTCGCCGGCGTGGCCAGGTGCGGCTGGATGGCCTCCGCTACGCCCTGGTAGTTGATGGTAAAGCGCACTTCCTGCTTCACCTTGGCCAGCACCTCGTCCAGTTCGGCCCGGCTCACCGGCTTGCCCTGCTCTAAGCTGCGCTTGTTCAGCGCCTCGATGCCCCGCCGTAGCGCGTTTATGTCTTGAAGTAGCTCTTGCATACGTCGTTGCTAAAAATTAATCCCCCATCTCAAAGCCTCGGGACTGCTGCTTGCTCGGCTGCTGCTGGGCCTGTCGCTCTTTGGCCTGGGCGTACTCGGCCGCCAGCTTGGCCAGCGCGTAGTCCTGGCCCACCTGCTGCCACGCCTGGGCCGGGTCCTGGCCTAGCTCCCGGGCCTTGGCAAAGCCCGTCTCCAGATTGCCGGCGCTGTACGCGCGGCCCACCTGGCTGCCCTTCACCCGGTGCCCGTCCTGGGCAAACACCACCCCGGCCGGGCTCCCGTCCTTGCGCCGTGTCAGCTCCAGCTCGATGCCTGGGGGCGCAGCGCCTCGCGCAGCTCGTCGTGAAGCTGCGGGCGTGGCCATGTGCGGGTGGGTCTTGTCC
>NZ_JAJONE010000004.1 GCF_024700075.1 Hymenobacter sp. J193 | reverse complement strand
ATGCTCGTGCAGGGACACCCGCGCCGAACTCAGCAGCCTGGATACCGACCGCGGGTCAACGCCTCGCCTTTGTTTCTTTCCACCCAGGACAATGCGCTGCGGGCGGCGGAAGTAGAGGAGTTCACTGCTGAAGTAAGGGCCGAGAACAAGCAGACAGTCGGCCTGCACCTCTCACTGCTGCTCTGGGACACCAACGACAACAGCCGGCGCGAAAACGTCGAGGGAAGGCCACGGCGGCGTTCCGGTCCATGCGTTCGGCACGGAAAGCGTGGTAGAAAGCTACCTGGCCCTGCCCGTGTTCTTCGGCCTGCCGCCCGGCAACGCCCGGCAGGCCGGACCGCTGGCTGACCTGCTCTTTCCTGACCTCGGCGCGTTTCGCTACACGCACTGGACGGCGACATACAAGACGGACCCGGTCGGGGAGTACTCGACCGATAGGTTCCGGCAACCTGGTGCAGGTGAACCTGTTCAACACCGCGCTGGATAACCAGAACGCCATTGTCATCGGCCCCCTGGGGCTCGGGCAAGAGCTACACCTTCGGCAATTTGATTGTGCAGCGCTTCGAGAAGGGCGCCCGGCAGATTATCATGGACGTGGGCGGCACCTACCGCAACGTGCTGCAGTCGCTCAACGGCGAAGACTTCGACCACACCTACTTCGAGTACGACCCGCAGCGGCCGATTGAATTCAACCCTTTCATCGTGCCGCGCGACGCTTCGGGCAGCGGTTCTACAACGACGAGAAAACCAACTTTCACCTGGCTTTGCTCGCCGCGCTCTGGAAGGGCGGCAAGGATACCGGCCTCGATAAGTCGGAACGGACCATTCTAAGCCGCTTTCTGATTGAGTACTACACCTGCCTGAACGAGAGCGACCGCCTGAATCAGAAGGACGAGGAATTTCCGGGAATGGAAAGCTTTTATAAGTTCGTCGAGCAGTTTGACCACGAAATGCAGAAGCCCGTGGCGCAGCCCGGCGACGGGGTGGAGCCGGACCCGCTGGACGGGGCCCGCCGGCAGTACCAGAAGAATCTGAAGTATATCGACATGCACCAGTTCTTCCTGGTGCTGGGCCAGTACATCACCGGCGGCCGCTACGAGCGGGTGCTCAACGCCCGGCGCGACGTGGACTTGTCCGAGTACCGGCTCATTTGCTTTGACCTGGCCAAGGTGCAGGCCGACCCCGACCTCTACCCCGTGGTGGCCATGCTTATCACCGAACTGAGCCTGGACCTGTTCCGCAAGTTCCCTGACGACATCAAGTACATCGCCCTGGACGAGGCTTGGACCATGCTTTCGGGCGTGCTCGGAATTCATCGAGTCGATGTACCGCACCATCCGCAAAACCAACGGCTCAGTCACCATCATCACCCAGGGCATCACCGAGATTACCAGCAGCAAAATCGGCCCGGCCATCATCAATAACTCGGCCACCAAGATTATCCTGCGCCACGTTAACCCGGACTCTTGGCCCAGCTGCAACCCCCGCTCGGCCTCACGGGGCACGAGATGGATTTGATTAAGTCGGTGCGCTCCACGGACGCGCTGCGCGAAATATTCATCAAGCAGGGCGCCAAGGGCAAGATATTCGGCGCGGAAGCCTCCCCGCAGCTCGATGCCATTCTCACCTCCAAGCCCGTGGAGCGCAACTACCTCAACAAGCTGGTGAAGTTCTACCAGCAAACCAACCGCAAGCCAGTGCTCGACAAAAGCGGCCGGCTGCAGCTGGACGCCGAGGGCAATCCGCAGTACGAGCCCGTCAAGGTGCAGCGCCTGGACTACGCCGTGGACCAGTTTGTGGAAGATAAACAGGCCCGCACGGGCGTACTGGCCAAATGAGCGGCTGCTACCTAATGGTCGCCTACGGGGCCGACCCGACGTTTCTGAGCGCCTGCGACCAGACCCTGCAAATCGTGCTGCGCGCCTGCCGCTTCATCACGCCCACCTTCATGCTCATTGCCCTGCTCTACACCGTCGGGCGGGGCTTCCTCTCGGGCCACGGGCTCTCCATGGACTGGGGTCCCATCCTCAAGGCGGTGTGGATATTCTTCCTGCTCTTTTTCTACCAGGAGCTGATTGACACGCTCAGCTCGGGGTCGCCAATTTCACCCGGCTCTTTGCCACCCCGGACGGTTCGACGGCCGCTTCGGCGCTGGGCGCCACCATCAGCAGCGCTGACACCCTCTCGCAGAAAACGGTGGTCGAGCAAGGAGTGGACGAAATCAGTAACCTGCTGAAAACCATCACCTCATTCAGCTTAACCAACATCCTGCTGCAGCTGGTGACCGGGGGAGCTGGTGCTGCTGATTCGGCAAATCATGCAGTTCATCCAGCAGTTCATTCTCGGGTTTCTGTTTGTCTGCGGCCCCATTTCCATCTGCCTGTCGGTTATTCCTTCCTTCGGCCAACTGGCGATGAGCTGGCTGCAAAACTTCCTGGCCGTGCAGTTCTGGGGGCTGTCGTTTGCCCTGCTGGACCTGCTCTACACCTACTACACGTCCTCCAATACCACGTTCGGCGGGGTGTTCGCGGGGCCGGCCGCCGTCGAGCAAGACACCAAGCAACTGGTGGTGTCGGTCGCCTTCATCATGCTCTACCTCATGGTGCCCTACCTGACCAGCCTCATCATCGGCTCCTCGGCCGCCCAAAGCTTCGTGGGCTCGGTGGTGGGCATGGCCGCATCGGCGGCCGCGGCGGGCGCCGGCGTCTCGGCAGGCATGAATGGCGGCGGGCACGGCGTATCCGGCGCCATCGGCCGCGCCATGGGCGGCGGCAGCAAAGCAGCCGGCGGCAGCGCGGGCGGCGGAGGTGGTGATGGTGGTGGCAGCTCCGGCGGCGGGACGCCCGCGCCAGTGGCGGCAGCTCGGCTTCGGCGGGCCTGCCCACCATCACCATGTCGGACGCGCTGAATCCTTCCTACCGGCAACGCCCTCCGGGCTGTGGACGGTTTAACCAATCCTCTTTTTTCGATGAACCATTCAACCCGTTACCTGTCCCTGTTAGCCCTGGGCCTGGCCAGCGCCTGCCAATCCCAGGAGGAGAAGGCGGCCACGCACCTTGTCGACGCCCTGCAAACCAACGCCAGCAGTCCCGCTGAGCAAGCCAAAGCGAATGCCTGGAAAGCCGCCACTACCCTGCCTCCGGCCCTGCCCGCGTCGGCAGTGAACGTAGCGCCTGGGGTGGCCCAGATGCTGCCCGAAGAAGGCTACCTGGAGCTGATTTCAGTCACCAGCCAGGCCCCGGTCGCGGCCATCCTCGCCCTGCCGGCCGGCTTGCGGAGCGCCCAACGGGGCTACCCCAAAGTAGGGCCGGGCTACCGCATCCCCTTTGCGGCCGTGCTGCGCTGGAAGCCGATGGGCTTTGGCAAGAGCAAGCCTGGCATCGGCAAGCTGCAGCTGCCCTCTGCCCAGGATTCGCTGCGTGGCTTTTTCATCAGCGACATCGACCGGGGCGGCCAGCTGGTGCCGATGCGGCCCGCGCAGCCCGTCACGGTTCAGGGGGTGCTCTACGCCTACGCCAGCCCGGATGGCGGTGAAGACGCCGGCTTGCTAACCTATCCCTACCGGGGCCTGCAAATCTCCCTGCCCCTGGCCAAATAAGGGGCGGTGGGGAAGAAAATCCCGGCCTCCTACATCCCCTCTTGATGACTTAACCCGCATTTGCAATGGATTCTGCCAAAAACCTAAGTACCTCTTTCTCCACCATGCGCAACCTGGCCATGGGGAGCGTGCTGGCCCTGCTGCTCGTGGCCTTAGCCGCCGGCTTTCTGGTGTACCGCGCCTACGAGAACAGCGGCCGCCGCGTGTACGTGGTCGGCCAAACCGGCTCGGTGGCCGCACTCTCGGCGCCCACCACCGAAACGCACACCGCCTACGAAGCCCGCAACCTGGTGCGCAACTTCATGCTGACCATGTTTGGGCACGACCAGTACACCTACAAAACCAACCTGGACGCCGCCCTGCCGCTTATCGAAGGCCGCGGCGGCCGGCGCATCTACGACGGGTTCACCCGCGGGCAGGTGCTGCAGAACTACGAGCGCTACGCCGCCCGCAATGTGGTGACGGTGGACAGCGTAAGCGTGGACATGAACCACCGCCCCTGGTCGGGCCGGGTCTACATCAAGCAGCGCATTTTCATTGGGGGCGAGCAAAAGAGCCCCTGCCGCTGGCTGCTAAGTTCAACCTGGCCGAAACCAACCGCTCGGATGCCAACCCCTACGGCCTGCTGATTACCAACTTCGACTACATCCCCTACAACCCGCAGGTGTCACGCGAGGAGCTGCAAGCCCTGAAAGAGCAGGAAGCCGACCGGCAGCGCGCCCTGCAGGAAGCCCAGCGCAGCGCGGGGGCGGGGCTCCCGGACGCCGGCATCGTTCCGGTCTCCCCAGTGGCCCCTGGTCAGGCCTCCCCGGCATCGCCCGGCAAATAAGTCTCTTCCTTCCTAAAGCGTATTCCCATGTTTTCTAAACTTCTGCTGGCCCTGGGCCTGCCGGTGCTGCTGGCCTCGGCCAGCTCAGCCCAAACCACTTCTGCCCCGTCGGTCATGCTGCGGCCGTCTTCCTCCGCGGTGCACACTGCGCCCACGCTGCTGGACGTGGCCGTGTCGGACAGCTCTACCACCTACCTCGTGTTCAGCGGCCCCGTGTCGCTGGTCGACGTGGGCATGGCCAATAACTACCTGGTAAAGATTGAAGCCAACGCCGTGTTCGTGCGCGCCCGCCGCAAGTCCGCACCGCCGACCCCCATGCTCATCCGCTTCGGCAGCAAATACTGGATGGGGCGGCTGGTGTATGTGAACCGGCCCGTGCTGCAGCTCTACGACTTCCAGAAAGACGGGGCCCTGGGCCTGAGCAATGGTGCTGGCTCCGTAGCGGGCTCGGCGCCGGAGAATGAGCTGGCGCTGGACAAAGAGCGGGAGAAGAAAGCCGCCGTGGAAGGCAAGCCTCCGCGCTGCGCAAGTCCAAGGAGGAGCACCAAGCGGTGGCCGTGGTCGACAACGACCTAGTGCTTTCTCTGGCCAACGTACGCAACGACCGGGACTTCACTTACCTGCGCTTTAAAGTCATCAACCACTCGGCCATCGACTACAACGTCGATTTCACCGACTTCCAGCTGGTGGAAAACGCCCAGAAGAAGTTTCTGGCCAAGAAAAAGAACGAAGCGCGCCGCCCACTGGCCCCTTCCGGCGGCGGGACTAACCAGGTCGTTTCGGGCCGTACCACCGGCTACCTGACCTACGCCATTCCGCTCTACGCGGCGACCGACCGGGGTTACCTGGAAGTGACGCTGCGCGAGCTGAACGGGGCTCGGGTGCTGGTGCTGCCGGTGCCGTCGCGGGTCATCAATCGGGCCTCCACCATCTAACCCTTCCTTCTTATGGAACCTGCAAACCCCCATACTCAATCTCATTCCACGGGCTCAGCCGAGCACGATGACCACGAACGCCTGGGAGCGGACCGGACCGCTGCTGACAAATCAAAAACAACTCCGCTGGAGCTGCTGCGCAACAACTGGATACCCCTGACCGGCCTGCTGGTCTTGCTGGTCGCCGGGGGCTGTTCCTCTGGCTGCGCTCGGCTACGCAGGCCGCCCAGCAACAGAAGGAAGTCGTGGCGGCGGCTTCGGAAAACATCGAGCCCGAAATCAAGGCCGCGCCCACCGAGCCCACCGCCCCTGTTTCGCCCTCGGCGCAAATCGAGCAGCAGCGGCGGCTGGAACAGGAAGCTCAGAGCACGCCGGCTCGCCCTAACACTGACGAACTGGTGGAAGCGTTTGTCGCCGACACCCTGGGCCAGGCCCTGCGCCGGAAGCGGCGGGCCGCGGCGGCTACCCTGGCCGCCCGTCGCCGGCAGGAGGAAGCCCGCTTGGCCGCGGCCGACGTGGACACGATTGAAACGACTCTGCAGGACCCTACCACGGGTTCTTACCACGCGCAAATGCTGGTGGTCCCCCGGCGTCGCCCCGGCCAGGTAGTAGGCGCTTCGGCCCGCCAGGCGAGCTACCGGGCTGGCCGGGGCCTGCGGGCCGGGCTGCTGCCCGCGACCGATACTGACGGCACCCCGTTTGAAACAGACCCGGACGTGCTGGCTATGCTGGGCTCCTCGCCGCCCGAAACCCGCGCCGCCTACGAGCGCATGACGGGCAAGCGCTTCCGTGACCCCAAAGCGGCCGCGCAAACCCTGGCCAATCGTGCTAACGCTGCCGGCAGGGATGGCTTCAACACCGTCAAGGTGGGCAACTCCGCCCGGATGATGGCCCAGGGCAGCCAGGCCGAGCTCACGCCGGACGTGTTTTTCAAGTGCGTCATAAACGGCGAGCAGAAGGTGCGCACGGGCTCGGTGGTCCTGCTGCGCCTGCAGGAAGACGCCGTGGTGTCGGGCGTAACCTTCCCCAAGAACTCGGTCTTCGCCGGCATTGCCAGCGTGGGCACCAACAACGTGATGCTGGAAGTCAACCGCCTCGGGCCCACCCGGGTCGCGGCCAGCATCTACGACTACAACTACCTGCCGGGCATCATGATTGACCCGGTTAAGCGGGTCGCCAAGGATGCCAGCCTCGCCGGCCAGGACCTGCAGCAGCAATCCATGCAGGAAGTGAGCACCGCCATCGACCGCTCGGCCTCGGCCGCTAACTCGGTGGTGGGCGTGGGCGGGCGCGTGGCCATGAACGTGCTCAGCCGCTCCCAAGACCCGCACCAAGCTGCGGGAGGTGTTGCTGCCCGACGGCTACCCCATCCTGATTACTACGGCCGCTGCCGGCCAACTGGGGCCAGCCACGGCGTCAGGCCGCTAACCCTTTCCATTCACTCATTCTACAACCATGAAAAAGACTCTTTTTCCGGCCCTGGTGGCTGTCGCGTTGATACTTGCCCCGGCTGGTCGGGCCCGGGCCCAGATGGTCGTCAATGACCCGGTGCACATGGGCGTGCACATCGGCGACTTCGCCAAGCGCCTCGCGCAGTGGACCGAAACGGTCAAAAACTACCAGGTCGTGAAAGATGCCCGCCAGATTGCCGGCGTCACCAAGGACATCACCAGCGAAGTCCGCAGCCTGACGCAGGAAGCCCTGGACCTACAAAAGCAGGTGCAGGCGGACTTGCGCAAAGTGCAAAGCATTCAGGACTTGCGCCTCTCCAACCCGCAGGAGTTGTTTGCCCGGGCTCTGGCCATGTCCGGCCGGAGCCAGACCAATCAGATGATGCCGGTCTATGCCAAAGCCCAGCGCCTGCGCCAAGCCCTGCAGCTGACCAACCCCGCGCAGGACGTGAACACCATGTACGACGTGTTTTCCCGCTTCGGGGCCAGCTCAACCGACCCCAATGGCAACCTGACTAGCGACCAGTACCAGGCCAAGCGCGAGGAATCGACGGTTTCCTGTTCGCAGCCGAGGAGATGATGGCCAAGCGCAAGCTGGCCATGGCCGTGAATTACTACAAGATTGCCGACGAGATGACCGCGCAAAGCGTGGAAATGCAGGCCACTCTGAAAAACCCGGGCCGCTACGCCATGACGGAAGGGGAGCGGATGGCGGCGCTCAATTCCTCCAACGACAACATGATTAAGGCCATGCAGCTGCGCGAGCAGGGGGACCGCCTGTTCATGGAAGCCTCGCAGGCCGGCCCGGCCCAATGCTGCTGAAGCCGTCTACGCCTCGACCCTAAGCCGGAATGCGCTCATTAAAATGGACCGTAACCGGCCGCGCTAGCACGATGAAAAAGCTTCTTTGATGGTGCTCTTGACCGCCGGGGTCGGCATCTTGCCGGCCTCCGCGCAGCGCCACGTTAAACACCTCGCCTCCTGGGGTGCCCACGTCGGCCGCTCTGAAACGGGCGACTACTACGAGCTGAGCTATACGCCCATGCTCACCAACCGCCTGGCCCTGCGCCTGAGCGGGGCTACGAACACGGCACCCTGCCGGCACGCGGGGAATACTCGGTGTACCAGGGCCGCGTGCTGCTCTCCCCCAACTGTTCCGCCTCGGGGAGGTGGCCTACTTCCATCTGCTGCTGGGCGCGGGCGCCGGCTACGAGTGGACCAACCAAAATGGCAGTGGGGAGCTGATTACCGGCTCGGATGAGCCCCAGCGCTTCACCTATGGCCCGCAGGCCGGCCTCGAAGCCGATGTCTTCCTGGGCAACCGCCTTCCCCCTGGTCGCCACCGGCACCAAAGGCTACCTCTTCAATAACCCGCTCATTGACCGCTGGCCGGGTTTGGCCAGCGCTGGATTGCGCTATCACTTCCGCTAACCCTCCCTTTCTGACCGATGAAACGACTTTCTTACTTGCTGCTGAGCTGCGCGGCCCTCGCCGCCGGCTGCTCAAAGGACGATGCTACGCCTTCTGGCTCGAAAGAATACCAGGTTGAGTATAAGATTACCTCTAATGCTCCGGTATCAGACTACCTGAGCTACACCAACGAAAGCGGCGGCAACACGACGCTCAACAACACGCCCCTCCCAGCCAGCTACCAATTTAAGCGCACCATGAAACGGGGCGACAACCTGACCATCTTGGCCAGCATCGATGGGGGCACGGCGGCCTCTGAAATCACCTGCGCTATCCTGCTGGATGGCAAAGAGGTGAAGAAGGAAACGGGCCGGGGCATCGAAGCTCAGGCGGTTCCGGTTTACGTTATCGGGGAGTAGTGAATAAAACGCCCGGCAGGGATTTCCTGTCGGGCATCTTGTCAACAAAAAAGTCGGGGTATGCCATTGCGTGCCGTTCACCCAACAAATTCCACCCTTAAGCCCGATACCTCGAAGTAGCTTACTTAAGCTCAATCTCGGTGCGCACATAATAAGTACTATGGCCACTGCCGCGGCGCTCAGCAACTTGTGCCTTTATCATCTGCGCAAGGTCCAAACGGGCTTGCCTTTCCGAGACCCCCCGCTGCGGCTTTTTCCTGGTATTCGCGCGCGGTAAATTTCTGTCCTTCAGTTAGCGTGGCGACAAAATCCCACACCCTCGGATTTAATTCTGCGGACGAGCGGGTTGGGGCACCTTTCTGCGGTTGGCTGCCTGCCCCCGGCAAGCGGAAGGTGAGCAGCATGCCGCCTGCCTTCTCCTCCCACTTTGGCGCTGGCAAGCCAGCTTTCTGACACGCCTCAATAATGCGGCGCCCCCAATGCCCATCCGCTCAATCAAGCCTCTTAAGAGCAGCACGTGGGCCAAGTCAGGATTCCGGGGCCTGGAAATCCCCCCTTCTCGCAACGTTTTCAGGGTCACTCCTTCGGGAAGTCCTCCGGCGTTCCATATTTCCAGGTGGCGGGGGAACAAGGATATGCTAATGCTTCCGTCGCTGCGGGAGTAGTCGCGGTGCACGATGGCATTTAATAATGCTTCGCGCAGTGCCTCTGGGGGAAATGTTACGGCTTCTGCCCGCACAAAATCAGTGGTTCCTGGCAGCGATGCCTTTATCGACAGATTTGTCTGCAGAAAGGCATTCATTTGGTCGAGCAGCGAGAAGACGTGGCCCTCAAATGACTTATTGTCCAATATTTCATCTTTGCTCTCGTCCGCAAAGTGCACCGCCCGCACCCGCGTCTGCGGCAGAAACCGGGCGGCTTCTTTGGCATAGAGCGCCACCGCGGCATTCGTTAAAGCGCCCCCGGACTAGATACAGCGCATCCAGCATGCGCTCATGCTCCTGAGGCAAGTTGGCATAGCGGCGGCGATTCGCATCCTCTGCCGTGCGTTCCAATTCTGCTTGGTCTAAATCGGATAGTTCACACCCCAAATAGGGGCGGGCTTCCCAACGAGGCACACTTTCCAGTTGCCCAACCAATTCGATAACGTTTTTGGGCGTGGCTTTCCGCGTGGACTCTCCCTCTCGGACATAAATAGTGTGAGAGTAGGTGTAGGGCCCGTCGGCTCCCGGGGCTATTTCCAGCAGCAGCACTTTTTGGTTTTGGAAGGCTACCAAGCTAACCATGCACGTGGCCGGTGGCTGCACCCGGGAGAAAATCTCCTTTTGCACGCTCTCCACGGCCTCTTCAGCCTGAGGGACCCCCACTACCTGGCCTGTGTCGCTCACACCCACCAGTATGCGCCCTCCTTCTCCATTGAGGAAAGCACAAACCGTTTGGCCAATGGTCTTCAGGTTGTATTTGGTGAGCCGCTCCAGCGTGTTGCTTTCGGGCTGCTTCAACAGCTCCAAGTCACTGGTCAGGGTAGTCAGGGCGGGGCCGGTATCTTTCTGGTTTGTCATCTGCAAGGCTATTTTCAAAAGCACCTATTCCCCTTTTACTATCCTACGCAGTCGCTTCACGTCGCCAAACACCGTCGTGATGTAGCGCAGCGCATCCTCGTCGGTTTGATACGTCTGCACCCAGTTGCCGGTGCGCTCCGCGATGGGAAGGTTAAGGCGCATCATTTCTTCGTATAAATCAAGCACCTGCAGGTCGCTTATCACGCGGTTCCCACGGGGCCATTCTATCAGCTTCAAATCGCCCTTTTCGTCTCGTCGAAACGGGCCTTGTTCCGGGTTCATGCGGAAAGGAGCTAATAATTGCCGGGCTGTCACTACGGATTCGTGTACCAAGCAACACCGCTGCTTTTCGAGCTCCAGCGCCCGGCGCATCTCCAGGTGCGTAATACTAGGCTCGCCCTTCTTCTCCAGGCCGCTGCCATAATTGCCCGTGATAATTCCTAGAAAAACGTCGCACTCTTCCACTGCGGCAATGCAGTTGGCGAAGTTGCCAACTTTGGAATTGACAAACACAGTGCCTTCGTGCGACATCCACACGTTATAGCTCACGCTTAGCGTAGCATAAATGCGGTCCAGCAAGTTCTGGTTTCCATAAACCGATGAACTCACCATCACATTTAGTCGTGCTGCCTTTGCCATGAGGTGTAAAACTAACCAGTTTGAGGAAATTAAGTGCTTCCGGAAGCTTCCGGAAGCTTCCGGAAGCACTTAAACCCGTATGTTTTTAGTGGAGTTGACTAGTACGTAGCTATTCTAGTCAAGCGGATTGGGTGGCTGAAAGGCTGATTCGGCTTTTAAACGCCCTTCGCAATCTTGCGCATCGCGGCCGGTGAGTCGCCGAACTTGCACAGCGCCTCGCAATGCTGGCGTAGCTCCGAGAACAGGATGTAGTGGATGGTCGCGCCGGCGGCGCGGATGGCCGGCCGCGACAGCTGGGCCTGTACTTCCTTCTCGCGGGCGTCGGGCACCACCAGATATAGGGCCGTTTCATTCTCAGGCATGGAAAACGCCAGGTCCGTTAGGCGCAGAATGCCCGAGTAGATGCTGGTGCTCTTTTCCACCTCGAAGGCGGCCACCACCCGGTTGGTGCCGGGCGCAAACCACACGATGTCAATCAGGCGGATGGTGCTGGCCACGTCGGCGGGCACCGGCAGCTCGGGATGCTGGTCGAGGCAAAGAAACGAGAGCTTCTGCCCGCCGCAGAGGCGGTTGCGGTCGTTGATGGCCGTCGTCACATCGCAGCCCAGCGCTTTGCCGATGCGCAGCAGGTGGTGCTGCATCTCGGTGTGCTGGTTTTCCTCCTGGGCTTCGGACTGCACCTCTTTGTGGCGCTTTTGGGCCTGCTGCTGGTACTTGTCGCGGTCCTCGTCGGTGGTGAACTGCTGGTCGCCGGCAATCATCTTCTTCACGCCCACATCGAAGAGCAGGCCGCTCAGCGCGCCGTAGTCGAGGCTCAGGTGCTGGCGGTGTTCCTGGTTGAGGTCGCGCAATCGGTCGCGCATGCGCAGGTACTCGGACCAGGAGCCGAGCTTGATTTTCTCTCCGAACAAGGCGTTGAAGCCGTTGACGATGGCCGTGTTGCAGGGCGGCATCAAGGTCGGGTGCAGAAAATACAGGATGCTGGCCACGGCTGGCCCCAGCCCCTTGATTTTGCGGCGGTCGAGAATCTCGATTTCCTTGAGCAATTGCTGCTCAGTAGTGGCCGCGAGGCAGCTTTCCAGAAATTGCCCGAAGGCGCGCTTGTTGTCCTCGTGCTCGTAGATGTCGGGGATGCGCAGCTTGGGCTTCCAGTAGAAGGGGTGGGCCGCGCCCTGAAACACCTGCTTCTGCTCGCTGATGACGCTGAGCACGAATTCAAGCGAGGTGCCCTTGAAGTCGTTGCCGAAGCTACCGGCCTTGATGTCCTTGACCACCTGCTGCACGCCGCGCCGGATGGAGCGAAAGGCCTTCAAGCGCTCCTCGTTGTTGATAAACCAGGTGTTGTAAACGGACTCGGAATCGGCCTTGTATTGCTGGATAAGGGGCGGTAGAGCGGCGGACATAAAGAAGCGTAAGGCCAATAAAGCAGCTAAGATGCACAGAAGCGCGCAATCGCGGTCAACTCAAATCAGGCGCCTCATTCCTCCTCCAGTCGGCTCGGTTATTTGTCTCCGATGAAACTGGCACAAATGATGATAACTGCCCACCCGAGCAACCATTGCCGACGGTATTCCCACCATGGTCCACTGGTCGCACCATCCCAACTTTCCCTCATGAAAATTTCGCACTTCCTGCTGGCCGCTACAATGTTGGCCGCCCCGCTTTCTCTTTCGGCTCAGCACAGCCACAAGCCCGGCGCCGCCGCCCACGGTCACAAGGCCGCCGGCGAAACCCATGCTCACAAATCTCCCCACGGGGGCACGGTGCGCACCGCGGGCAAGTACCACATCGAATTGGTGCAGCACGTCAACGAGGTGCACGTGTACCTGCTTGACGGCAAGGAGAACTCCCTGGCCGTTGACCGCACTACCGGCTCCGTCATGCTGCTCAGCACGACGGGCAAAACCAGCACGGTCAAGCTTACGCCCACCGGTGACCATTTGGTGGCCGCCCTGCCCGCCGGCTCGATGCTGCGTACGGCCATCGTGAGTGTGAAAGCCAACGGCAGCTCGCTCAGCGCCCGGTTTGAAAAAGCTGGACGCGGCCGCCAAAGCCGGCAAAATGGCCGGTACTGCTTACGAATGCCCAATGAAGTGCGAAGGCAGCGCCAGCGACAAGCCCGGCAGCTGCCCCAAGTGCGGCATGGCCCTGGTCAAAAAAGCCTAAAAGCTTTTTAACCGCCGCAGGCCACCGCCTGCCTTCTGATTTAGCCAGCGCAGCCCCATGACTTGTTTGGGGCCGCGCTGGCTATTTACATTCGGTGGCCCGGTATGTCCATGCCAGGCATGGCCTCCATCGGCTCGCCGGGCCGCATGGACAGGTCGCCGTAGCGGGCCGCCAGCCAGTAGCCGAGGGCGAGCATCACCAGCGTTATCAAGGTAACCACTGCTTTGCGCAAGCCCGACACCTGGGCTCCGCCTTCCATGTTCATGGGCATCGCGGCCATGGCGTGCCCGGCGTGCGCCGCTGCTGGGGACACGGCGTGCGACATGCCACCCATAGAATGGCCGGCATGCGCCGAAGCGCTGACTTCTTCCTGTGCCGCGCCGCCTTTGCCCAACGCGCGCTCGGTGCCCATGCCGTGCTTGAGCTGGTTTTTAACTAGCCAGTAGTTGACGGGGTAGGAGACCACCACGCCCACCAGCGTCGCGGCCGACATGGCCGCCCAGAACCAGGGCGAGGTGGCTTCCATGGCCCGCATGTCGCGGGTCATCAGAATCACCATGGTGGGCAGCATGCCGGCCATCATAGCGTTCATGGATATCCACTCCGGCAGAAAGGATTGGCGTAGGGCCTCCCCGTAGCTCAGGCCCATCATGTCCTTCATGAACAGAGCTTGAAAGATGAACAGGCCGAAGACAAAGCCGGCAGCGTACTCTATCCAGATGTCCACGCCCATGCTCAGCCCAAAGTAGCCGGTGATGGCGGCGGCCACGATGATGCCCGTCGCGTCGCCCGCCGCGCAGTGAATGGTGGAGCCCACGGCCTGCTTCCACAGCGGCGCTATAAAAGCCTCGTGGGTGCCCGGCGCGGGCTCGCGGCAGGAGAACCAGTAGATAAGCAGGCCCACCGGGCCGGTGTAGAGCGTGACCAGGACCCAGCCCCACTTCATGACCTTCATCTCGGGCGTGCGGGTAAACAGGTCCCAGGCCACGTAGAGCACCGAGAGCAGCGTCAAGCTAAACCAGAGCCAGAGAGCCCAATCCGGTGCCCAGGGGGTAGTGTGCATTTCCATAGGGGCAGGGGTTAGTAGAAAAGCAGCGAACCGAAGGGTCCGCTGCTTAGGGATACGAGCGAGGGAAGCCCTAGTATTTCTTGTTAGCCAGCAGAAAGTCCTGCAGCATCCTGATTTCCATCTTCTGGTCGGTGATAATTTGCTGGGCCAGCACCTTGGTGGCGTTGTCGCGGCCGAACTTGAGCAGTGCGTCCGAGTTTTCGATGGCGGCTTGGTGGTGGTCAATCATCAGCTGGGCAAAGTCGAAGTCCGGGTCACCGGTGAGGGGGCGCAAATCCACGGCCTTCATCATCTGCATCATGTTCATCATTTGCAGGGCGTTGAACTCGGGCACGGCCGGGGCATGCGCCGGGTGGCCGGCCAGGAAGGCGTTGAACTGCGCGATTTCGGCCTGCTGCTTGTCGATAATCGTCTGAGCCATGGCCTTCATCTCGGCACTTTTCCCACTTTTAATCTCCTCCTGGCTGTTTTTGATGGCTATCTGATGGTGCATAATCATCATGGTGGAGTAGTCGTTGTCGGGGTCGCCTGTCTTGGGCATGGACTCCATCATGGCCATGCCCTCGTGCATGTTGCGCATGTACAGCTCTCGTCGTGGCCGATGAGCTCCAGACCGTTGTCGTCGTCCTTGTCGCAACTGGTAACGGAAAAGGTAGCCCCGAGCAGGCTCAGCGCGAGCAGGGGCATTCGAAATATCTTGTTCATGGGTAGCGGTCGTTAATGAAAAAGCTAACCTTGAAAACGGCAAAGCCCGGGCGTGGATTTGCGACAATCCCGCCCAGGCTTGCATAATTTCCGAGTTAAACGCCGCGGTTACAGCGTGAGGCCCAGGCCCGCGAACCACGTGCGGCCGTCGGCGGGCAGGATGCCCGGGCCGGGGTAACCACCCGCCCGGCGCGTGAAGTAGCGCGCGTCGAACACGTTGTTGACGCCGCCGCTGAGGCGGTAGCGGCCCTCGGCGCCTAGCTTCCAGGTGGCGGAGAAGTCGGCCACCTGGTAGGCCGGAATGGCGCCGGTCTGGGCATTGGCCGTGGGCTCCTCGGTGTTGTTGGCGTCAGCGTACACCTTGCCCACGTGGCTGAACTGCCCGGTCACCGACACACCTTTGTGAGCGAAGGTGAGGCCCGTGCGCAGGGTCTGGCGCGGGGCGTTCTCCACGTACTTGCCGTCCAGGTTGCTTTCCACAATCTGGGTGCCGACGCCCGTGCCGGTGAGCGTGGTCACGGGCAGGTTCCCGTAGCGGGCGTCGAGCAGGCTCAGGGCCGCGAACAGGTCGAGGTGGGGCAGGTTGAAGTTGCCGGTGATTGAGTGAATCAGGTCCAATTCGGCGTAGGCTTCCAAGCCATGGGTTTGGGTGCGGCCCAGGTTGGTGCGGAACTGCTGGGTCTGGCCGGCGGTGCCGCCGGGTACGGGCCGGCGGATGGTGCCGATGCGGTCCTCGTAGTTGAGGAAGAAGTAGCCCACGTCGAAGCGCAGCCAGTTCTTGAAGGTGCCGCGGTAGCCCACTTCGGCGGTGTAGCCGCGGGCGTCCTTCAGGTTGGGGTCGATGACGTCGGCCGTGGCCGGCGGCACCAGGTCGCCGAAGAGCACGGGGCGAAAAGCGCGCGAATAGTTGGCATACAGGTTGGTCGTAGGGGAGACGATGAATTCAGTACCCAGGCCGTACAAGAGCACGTTGCGCTGGCTGGACTGGTCGGGCAAGCGGTTTTCGGTGCCATTGGCGGCCCGGCCCAGGTAGCCGGTGCTGGTGTTGCGCAGGTAGTCGTAGCGAACGCCCGGCGTGATGCTCAGGCGGGTGCCGGCGTGCAGCAGCAGTTCGGCAAACGCCGCCCCGTTGGTAGTAGTGAAATCAAACTCGTTGGTAAAAAGCCCGTTGCCGCTCAAGCTCAGGTCGTAGTCCGAACCCGTGGTGCCCGTGCCGCGCTGGCGGCGTAGCGTGGTGGCCCGGTAGGCCCGCAAACCGGTGGCCAACGTGTGGGTGTACCCCAAAAAGTCCAGGTCCTGGGTCAGGCGCAACTCGGCGCCCAGGTTGCGGTAGTCGTCGCGGTCCACCTGACGGGCGGCAAACTGCCGGGTCCGACGGTTTACGGTGTCCAAGGCGGGCAGGCCAGCCACAAAGCCCACGCTGTTGCGGGCGGCCACCAGGCCAAAGGTCTTCAGGTTGATGTGGGTGCGCTCGCTGGCTTTGTAGTCCAGGGTGAGGGCCGGAATCAGCCAGGGGGTGCTGAGCCAGTTGCGGTCCCGGGTGCTCTGGCGGCTGTCCTGCGCGAATTGCGCGTCGGTGAGCCCGCCGGGCTGCTGCAGGCGGTTTGTCAGGTAGGTGAGCTCCGCGTTTAGGGTCAGGCGCTCGGTGAGGGCCACGTGCACGTTGCCGTGCAAGTCGTCGACGGTGAACTGGTTGGAGGGACGCCAGCCGTTGCCCTGCCGGTGGCGGTAATAGGCGTAGTAGTTCACGTTGCCCACGGTGCCGCCCACGGCGTTGTAGGAGTTGAACAGGCCGTTAGAGCCGGCCGTGTTGCTGGTTTCAATCTCAACTTTCTTGTCGCGGGCCCCGCGCTTGAGCTCGTAGTTGAGCAAGCCCCCGAACTGGGGCCCGAATTGCAGGCCGGCGCCGCCGCGCAGCAGCTGGATGCGCTCCACCGCTTCCATGGGCGGGTTGTAATAGGCTTCGGGGTAGCCAAAGGCGTCGGCGCTCATGTCGTAGCCGTTCTGGCGGGTGTTAAACTCCCAGCTGCGGTTGGGGCTCAGGCCGCGGGTGGCCACGTTAATCTGCTGGCCCGAGCCGTCGTTTTCCCACACCATCAGGCCGGGCACGCGGGCCATCACCTGGCGCATGTTGTTCTGCACCAGATTAGCATTGACCTCACGGGGCTTGATGAGCTCGTTGCGGCGGCCGGCCGTAATCGTGGTGCCGTCCACGGGGGCCGCAAAGTGCGGACCTACTCCGGTCACGGTTACTTCGCTCAGGGTCTGGCGGCGGGTGGAGTCTGCAGCCGGCGCCTGCTGGGCGTGGGCGGTGGGAAGGAAAGCAAGGGTAGCCAACGCCAGACTGCCAAGTGCAACGGCGGTATCGCGGGAAAAAGTACGGGTCATCAGAGTGCCTTAAAGGGTAACGATGGCACAAAGTTCGGCTTATTTAGAATGATTACAAATAATAAAAGCTTAACTATGGCTTGCATAATTTCCGGGAACTCCTGCAGGGTATTTATTAGGAGTGCCTAGGCGCTGTACAAGCGGCTATCCTGACTCACTCAACCACCTTGCGGCCCAGTAGCTTTTTCACCCCGTTGCGCAAGGCGTAAATCCGGGAGCTGAGGTAGCACTCGTTGCAGTGGCTGAAGTTCCACAGGCAGTCCACGGTATCGGTGAACAGGTGGAAAAGCAAGCCCACGGCGACGGGGTGCAATGCCGGCAGCAGCAGGAGCAGCGCATACACCGGGAAGGCGTAAAAAGAGTGCAGCGGATGATAGCCCACGCTGCAGCGCAGCGGGTCGAAAATGGGTTTGGCCAGCAGGTGGTCCAGGTCCATGAGCATCGTGGCCAACATCATCAGGTAGGCGGCCTGCCACATCGCAGGAAAAAACACCAGCGCTAGCACGGCCGGGAAAAGAAAGTGCAGGCTGTAATGCACCAGCGTCTGGGCGCTGAAAAGTTTGGTCGGGAACTGCCGACGCAGGCCGCGTGGTGGCGTCGGCTGGGTAGCGCGGCGCACAGTGTCTCCGGGCGCTGCTTTGGCATATCTCTGGCCCAGCTCGCCAGCCGGCTTTCTTTCCACCCGGGGCACAGGAACCTGCGGGCTCACGACCGGAGGCTGCACAGCCACCTTTGTCCGTCGCGGCGGGGTGCTGGGGCGCGCAGGGGCCGGGATAACCGTGACCGAGTCAACGCGCTGGGCCAAGCGCGGGTGGTGATACCCGGGGGTCGCGGGAAAATTAGGAACCACGGCGGATGACCGGCACCCAGTTAAAAGCAGGCTGGCGGCAAGGCAGAAGTAAAAGAGGTAACGAAAAACAGACAAACAGAGCAAGGTCAACATTTCCAAGAAAGAAGCCCGCTAACGACCTAGTCGGTCATTTGCTTACAGGAAATGAAAAAGGCAGCCCCGCAAGAGCTGCCTTTTTCGTGGAGCAAAGCCGGTATTAACGGTTGCGCGTCAGCCAGTTTTGCAGCGTGGCAATCTCCTGGCGCTGGTCGGTGATGATGGCCTGCGCCAGCTGACGCATCGTGGCGTTGCGGCCGTGCTGGAGCAGCGCCTCCGAGTTGTCGATGGCCGCTTGGTGGTGGTCAATCATCATCGCTGCGTAGTCCACGTCGGTGCGCATGGTCATGGCGCGGGCGTTGCTCGCGGCCATCATGCGGTCCATGTTGGTTTTCTGGATTTGGTTGAACTGCGGCACCAGCGGCTGCGTGGGCTGGTGCCCGCTCAGGAACGTGTTGAATTGCGTGATTTCGGCGCGCTGCTTGGTAATGACGTCCTGGGCGATGGTCTTCATCTCCTGGTTGCTGCCCGCGCGAAGTTCTTCCTCGCTCATCTTGATGGCGGCATCGTGGTGCAACACCATCTGGGCGGCGAAGTCGTGGTCAGGGTCCTGGGTCTTGGCCTGTGCGTCCATCTGCGTCATCATGTCCATCATGATTTTCATCAGCGCAGAGTCGTGCTTCATATCGTCCATGTCGTGGTCCATTTTACAGGCCGAAAACAGGGAAACAAGCACAAGCAGGGAGTAAATAGGCAAACGGAATAAGCGGTTCATGCTCACGGTCGGTGGGGTCTGATGGTGAGCATTATAAACGCCCAGGCCACCTGTCCGGTTTTTACACCGTTGGCCTTTTTGCTTGCATAATTTCGGAGGCTACAGCAGCGCGTCCAGGCTGCGTCGGGCGTGGCTGGCGGGCCCCAACCGCTGAAATTCGGTAGGAGTCAAACCCGTCACCTGTCCGAACTGCCGCGAGAGGTGGGCCGGGGAGCTGTAGCCCAGCTGGCCGGCCACCTGGGCAATGCTCAGCTCGCCGTAGCCGATGAGCTCCTTGGCCCGCTCCACCTTCTGGCGGATGATGAATTTCTCGATGGTCAACCCTTCCTCGGAGGAAAACAGGTGGGAGAGGTAGTGGTAATCCCGCCCCAGGTGCTGGACCAGGTAATCCGAGTAAGTCAGCAAGCGCGGGCCCGGCTCGGGATAATGAATGAGCGTCACCAGCAGGGTCTTGATTTGCTCCACCAGCTGGGCCCGCGGGTCTTCGAGCAAGGCAAAGCCCGCGGCCTCCAAGCTGGTGCGCACGGGCTCCAGGTCCGGGTCCTGACCGTCGGCGGTACTCACGTCGGCCTCGCCCAGCACCACGCGGTGTACTTGCAGGCCCAAGGCCGTCAGGTCTTCCCTCACCACTCGGATGCACTGGGGGCACACCATGTTCTTTATCAGCAGCCGGTGGGTGCCGGGGGCGGGCAGCGTGAAGCCGGAGCGGAGTTGGGAGTTCATGAGCGGCATCTATTTAACGACTAAGCTACCGCGCAGCATGCCCATGCCACAGGTGAACGTAAAGGTACCCGCCTGCTGGGGCAGCAGCTCCACCAGGGTCGTTTTAAAGGCGGGCAGGTCGCGGCGGATGCTGAAGTCGGGCATGAGCAGCTCCTCGGAGCAGGAGTTTTCCTCGTCGCGGTAAAAGCTCAGCTGCACGGGCTTGCCCCGCTCCACCTCGATGACGTCGGGCGAGTAGCCCCTTTGACAGTGATGTCCACTTCCTGCACCCCGCTGGCGGTGGAAACGGCGCTGGCCGTCTGGCGGGCGGAAAAGAAGAAGTACCAGATGACAAAAGCCGACAGGGCCAGCCCGGTCAGGGTCACGATGATTTCAGTGGTATCCATAACCTCAGTTTTTAGCAGGGGAGAAGCTGCGCAGCCGCAGCGAGTTGGTGAGCACCGACACCGAGCTCAGGGCCATGGCGCCGGCCGCGAGCATGGGCGAGAGAAGCAGTCCGAAGAAGGGGTAGAGCAAACCCGCTGCGATGGGAATACCCAGCGTGTTGTAGATAAAGGCGAAAAACAGGTTTTGCTTGATGGTGCGGATGGTCTGGCGCGAGAGCTCAATGGCCGTGACCACGCCCTGTAAATCCGAACGCATGAGCGTGATGCCGGCTGCTTCCATGGCCACGTCGGTGCCGCCGCCCATGGCCAGCCCGATGTCGGCCTGGGCCAGGGCCGGGGCGTCGTTGATGCCGTCGCCCACCATGGCCACGATGCGGCCCTCGGCCTGCAGCTCCTTCACCTTGCCCGCTTTATCGGCGGGCAGCACCTCGGCGAAGTAGCGCTTGATGCCCACCTGCCCGGCCACCTGCGCCGCGGTTTGGGGATTGTCGCCGGTCATCATCACCACTTCGATGCCCATGCCCTGCAGCCGTTTGATGGCCGCCGCCGACGTTTCGCGCACGGTGTCGGCCACGCCGATGAGGCCCACGGCCTGCTGGTTCATGGCCACGTAGAGCACGGTCTTGGCCTGGCCCAGCAGCTCGTCGGCTTGCCGGCGCACCGCGGATGAAAGCGAAATACCGGCCTCATCGAGCAGGCGGAAATTGCCGATAAGCACCGCCTGCCCATTAACGGACGCCTGCGCCCCTTTGCCTTCGATGGCCTGGAAACCGGTGGCGGCAATGATAGGGGCCTGCTGGGTGTCAGCATAGCGCACCACGGCTTCGGCCAGCGGGTGCTCGCTCTGCCGTTCCACTGCGGCCACTACCTGCAGCAGCTGGGCGGCGTCCTGGCCCTCGGCCGGCACAAAGTCGGTCACAGCCGGTTCGCCGCGGGTGATGGTGCCGGTTTTGTCGAGCAGCACGGTGTTGACCTGGTGGGCTTTTTCCAAGGCCTCGGCGTTGCGGATGAGCACGCCGTGCTCGGCTCCCTTGCCAGTGCTGACCATAATGGCCGTGGGCGTGGCCAGCCCTAGGGCGCAGGGACAGGCGATGATGAGCACGGCCACAAAGTTGACCAGGGCCAAAGGCAGACGGGCTTCCACGGGCGCGAGGTCAAACCAGAGCACAAAGGTGAGTATGGCAATGACCACCACCGTGGGCACGAAAATGGCGCTGACCTTATCGGCCAGGCGCTGAATGGGGGCGCGGCTGCCCTGGGAGTCCTCCACCAGCTTCACAATCTGGGAAAGCATGGTATCGGCCCCCACTTTGGTCACGCGGAAACGGAACGAACCGGTTTTGTTAAGCGTGGCCCCGAACACGGGGTCCCCGGTTTTCTTTTCCACCGGCAGGCTTTCGCCCGTGAGCATGGCCTCGTCCACCGCGGAGCGACCTTCCTCGATGAGGCCATCAGTCGCCACTTTCTCGCCGGGACGTACCACGATGAGGTCGTTGAGCTGCACCTGCTCAATGGGCACGTCCACTTCCTGGCCGTCGGGGCGCACCACCCGGGCCGTCTTCGCCTGCAAACCCATCAGGGCCTTGATGGCCGCCGAGGTTTGCGTTTTGGCGCGCAGTTCCAGCACCTTGCCCAGCAAAATCAGGGCAATGATGGTGGCCGTGGTGTCATAATACACTTCGGGCATAATGCCCCGGCGCATAAACCAGCCGGGCACCACCGTGGCCGCGAGGCTGTAGAGGAAAGCGGCGCCGGTACCCACCGCAATGAGCGTATCCATGTTGGCGGCCCGGTGCTTGAAGCCGTTCCAGGCCGAGGTAAAGAATTCGCGCCCGCTGTACAGCAGCACCGGGATGGTCAGCACCAGCAGACCGTAGTTCAGCCACTGCATGTTCACGCGGGCCATCATCGCCGGCCAGAGCATGAGCATGCTCAGCGGCATGATGACGATGGCCAGCACCGTGGCTACCCAAAAGCGGCGCTTGAGCTTGACATAGGCCAGGGCCTTCTGCTGGTCGATTTCGGCTTGCCGGTCGGCAGCTGAGGTATCGGGGGCTCGCTCGGTGACGCCGTAGCCAGCATTGACGACCGCCTGTTTAAGGGTAGCCGGGGTGGCTTGAGTTGGCAGGTAGTCGATGGTGGCTTTTTCGGTGGCGAAGTTGACCATGGCCCGCTGCACCCCGGGCGTGCGGGTCAAGGACTTTTCGACGAAGGAAGCGCAGGACGCGCAGGTCATGCCTTCAATGTCGAGGGTTTCAGTCTTGGTTGTTGGTTCCATAAAAATAAGCAGCTGTAATGCTGCATTGGGCCGGGAAACACATTGTTCCCCAGGCTAGAAAGCTCCTTACAAAGGAACGGCGCATCTGCGGCGGGGTTGGTACGGAATCCCACTTGAAACTTGCATAATTTGCACGTAGTGGGCCGGCAATGGATTTACATAATCCGGCCGAAGGCTTGCATAATTTTGCGGTCATCAATTGGGGGCATTTCGCCTAACCGCCGCTTAAAACGGCTTGGTAGCCCTTTGCGGTCCTTTTTAGAGGCTAAGCGGCCTGCCGCGCGAACGGCCCGGAAACTCTTTATTTAGAAATGGGGTAAATAGGCAGTACCGCCTTTTCGTGGAGAAGTCTACTTTTGCGGTTGCTTAGCGCCTCTCATGTTCCGTAGCCTGTTCCCTTTCCGCCGTTTGCTGGCGACGAGCTTCCTGCTCGTCTTCGTCAACGTGTTCGTGGGCCAGTGCTACTGCGCGACCATCAACCCGGTGGCGGCGGCGCCGATGGCTAAGTTCACCCCAGCGCAGAAGCCTTCGCATCCCGGCTGCCACGGTCACGACAAAGCCCCGGTCCAGCAGAAGTCCACGAAAGCCAAGCATGACCATGCCAAGCACAATTCCAAGCCCGCGGGCCAGGATGACTGCTGCAAGGACAACTCGGCTGCTATTCTTAAGTCGCTCGCCACGCCCGGCGAAAAGCAGCTGCTCGCGTCCGCGCCGGCTCTGCTGCCGGCCAGCAGTGACTTCTCTTTCCGGCCCGCTGCCGGACAGTGGGACCGCACGCATTCGGTCGTTCTGGTGCTCCGCGAGCACCTGCCCCCCAAAATACCCGACATCCGAATCTTTATTCAGTCCCTGACGGTCTGATTGGTTTGACGCGCACTAGGCTCGCCCTGGCATAGC
Organism: Hymenobacter sp. J193; assembly: GCF_024700075.1. Taxonomy (NCBI): domain Bacteria; kingdom Pseudomonadati; phylum Bacteroidota; class Cytophagia; order Cytophagales; family Hymenobacteraceae; genus Hymenobacter; species Hymenobacter sp. J193. Next base: position 177,580 of record NZ_JAJONE010000004.1, on the reverse strand, counting down.
TCTGCTATGTCCGGGGCGGGCCTTTGCATTGTCGTGTCCGCCCGGCGCCTAGTTGCGCCCCCCTCATCTTCCTGGTTTTACCCTCGCCGAACAATGAAAAGTTGTTGCGAAGAAGCCGGCGCACCCGCTCCTAAAGGCCCGGTTCGTCGCCTGCTTTCCTACCTGCTCTATGCTGCGGTAGCTGCCGTGCTGGGCTTTGTGCTCTGGCAGCAATGGCAGGCCTAGCTGCCCGGTAGCAGTACTCTACGCTACCCAGTGTAGCCCCCAATCTGTTCAACCCCATTCCCCTTTTATGTACCGCATCCCGCTTTCCCTGCTGGCCCTGGCCGGCCTGCTCACTGCCACTAGCTGCTCGTCCGAAACCGAGTCCAGCAAAACCACCGACACCGTCACCACGCCCACCAACGGCCCGGCCGAAGGCACCGCCGAGCACGGCGGGGGCCACACCTACGCCTGCCCCATGCACCCCGAGGTCACCAGCACCAAGGAAGGCGACAAGTGCCCCAAGTGCGGCATGAACCTGGAGCACAACGACAAGGTGGCCAACGGCAAAACCTATGAGATGAAAATGGTGCCCACCCCCACGCAGGTCACCGCCGGGCAGCCCACCACGCTGGCCTTTACGCCGGTGGAAACGGGTAAGGGCTCCGCACCCGTGCCCCTGGACGTGGTGCACGAGAAGAAAATTCACCTCATCATCGTCAGCAAAGACCTCGGCCAGTTCTACCACGAACACCCCGAGTACACCGCGGCCGGCGACTACAAGGTGCAGTACACCTTCCCCAAGGGCGGCGAGTACGTGCTGTTCCAGGACTACACGCCCACGGGCTCCGGCCACCAGCTGGGCCGCCAGCCGCTCACGGTAAAAGGCGCGGCCTATGCCCCGGTGAAGTTCAAAAACGACGACATGCAGTGGGACAAGGACGGCTATAAGGCCACCCTTTCCTTCGACAAGGACCTGAAAGTGGGCCAGCTGCTGGGCATGAAAATCAACATCAGCAAGGATGGCCAGCCGGTGACCGACCTGGCCAACTACCTCGGTGCCCTAGGTCACGTGGTGGTCATCAGCGAGGACACCGAGCAGTACCTGCACGTGCACCCCAACGACCAGGCCGACAAAGGTCCCAACATCGGCTTCAACACCAACTTCGAAAAGCCCGGCCTGTACCGCGTATTCCTGCAGTTCAACCACGCCGGCAAGATTCACACCGGCGACTTCACCATCAACGTGAAGGCTTAACGCGAAGGCGTAGCCCCGTCCCTGCTTCCCATTTCATTTTTCCACTAACCCAACCAAACCCATGAAAAAGTCCGCTTTTTTCCTCGCCGCCCTCTGCTCGGGCTCCCTGCTGGTAGCCAGCTGCAGCAGCGACAAAGCCGCCGATTCGACGGCCACGACCAGCGAGACCACCACCACGGAAGGCGCCTCCGGTGACATGGCCGGCATGGACCACTCGGCTGGGGCCGCGGCCGGCGAATCGCCCCTGATGGCCTCGATGAATGAGATGATGCAGAAGATGGAGGCCAGCAAGCCCAAGGGCAACACCGACCACGACTTTGCCCACCACATGCTGGAGCACCACAAGGGCGCCGTGGCCATGGCCGACATCGAGCTGCGCGACGGCAAGGACGCCACCATGCGCCAGATGGCCGAGAAAATCAAAGCCGACCAGCTCAAGGAAATCACCGAGCTCGAAGCCGTGGCCACCCGCCTGGACAGCGCCCCCACCAACTACCAGCCCAACGACCCGGCCGACCCCTTCACCAGCAAGATGAAGGCCTCGATGGACGGCATGATGCAAAACATGCCCAAGCCCGTGGCCAACCCGGACATGAACTTCAACATGCTGATGACGGTGCACCACCAGAGCGCCGTGGACATGGCCAAGGCCGAGCTGGCCCACGGCAAGGACACCAAGCTCAAGGAAATGGCGCAGATGATGATTACTGCCCAGGAGAAGGAAATCGCCGATTTCAAGGCCTGGCACGACAAGAACACCGACAAGATGTAATTCCCGGGAGGCAGGTGGCGCCGCCGGTTGGCGGACGCGACCTGCTCCCATTCTCACCCCTTCCCACCATACCGGTTATCCCGTTTCCCATGAAGATTGTAAAGATTTCATTCGTTGCCGCCGCGCTTTTTGCCCTCGCTCCCCTGGCCTCGCAGGCCCAGCACGCCCACGGCGCGGGCGCCGCGGACAAGCACATCGCCCCCGGCGAAACCCACGCCCATGCCTCGCCGCACGGCGGCATGGTGCGTTCGGCCAAACCCTACCACATGGAGCTCGTGCAGCAGCCCACCGAGCTGCGCATCTACCTGCTGGGCGACAAGATGGCCGCCGTGCCGAACAAGACCCTGACGGGCTCGGTGATGGTGCAGACCACCGACAACAAGACGACGACCGTGCCGCTCACGGCCGGCGGCACCGACTACGTGGTGGCCAAGCTGCCCGCCGGCACCAAAGCCCGCACCGCCATCGTGAGCCTGAAAAACGGCAGCGAGGCCCTGAACGTGCGCTTTGACAAGCTGGACACGGCCGCCAAGGCCGGCAAGTCGGTGACAGCTGCCTACACCTGCCCCATGAACTGCGAGGGCAGTGCCAGCGACAAGCCCGGCAGCTGCCCCAAGTGCGGCATGGCCCTGGTCAAAAAAGCCTAGGCGGAGCCTGTTTTTCGGGCGCAGTGCGTCCGGGCCTTTCTCCGTCTTGGGCCGTCTGCTGCTGCAACGGTGGGCGGCCCTATGACTGGCGTTAACCTGATTCTATGAAGTACTTGAAAATGAAACGTGCGGCGAACCGACTGCTGCTGCTGACCCTGGTACTCCTGGGGCTGGGCCCGGCCGGGGTGCGCGCGCAAACCGTTATCGGGCTGGACAGCGCCGAAGCCCAGACCCTGCGCCGGCACCCGCGGCTGCGGCAATCCGACCGCGAAATCGAGGAGCAACGGGCCCTCAAGCGCGGCTCGTTTGCGCCGGCCAACCCGGACTTTCTGTTCTCAGCCCCCACGGGCGAGATGTGGGCCCCGGGCGTGGTGCAAACCATCGACCTGCCCAACGTCTACCGCCAGCAGTCTAAGGTGGCGCAAGCGGGCATTACCCTGGCCGAACGCAACCGCGAAGTAAGCCGGGCCAGCGTGCTGCGCGACACCCGCCTGGCGTATTTGGCCCTGCAGTTCGCGGAAGCGCAGGTGCGGCAGCTTACCTACCAGGACAGCCTGTTCCGGGTGCTGCGTGTAGCTACCGAGCGCCTGTTCACGGCCGGCGAAGTCACCTCGCTGCAGCGCATCAGCACCGACGCCGAAGCCCGGCAAGTGACCGTGCAGCTGCAGCAGGCCACCGCCGACCGGCAGGCCGCCCAGCGCCGCCTGGGCCTATTGATGGGCCGGCCCAACGAGGCGCTGGCCACCAGCACCGACCTGGGCCGCACCGGCACGGAGCTGGCCCAAACGGGCACGGCTTTGCTCGCGGGCCTGCCGGCCGAAGACAGCACAGCCCTGGTGCGCAGCCCCACGCTGGCCGCCGCCACCCAGAACGTGGCCCTGAGCCAGTCGGGCATCAGCTTGGTGCGCGCTCGCCGCACCCCCGCGTTGACGGTGGGCTATCAGAACCAGGCCTTTGAGAACTCGGCGCTGAAGTACCGTTTCCAGTTCGGTGTCTCGGTGCCCATCTGGTTCTGGACCTACCGCTCCCAGCTGCAGGCGGCCACCGCCCGCTCCCAGGCCGCCAGCTACCAGCTGCAGGCCCAGCGCCTGGAGCTCAGTAGTCAGTATCAGCAGGCGCTGGCCGATACGCGCAAGTTCTCGGCCTCGCTGGGCTACTACGAGCAGACCGGGCTGCCCCAGTCGCGGGCTATTATCAGCCAGTCCCAGCGCCTGTTCCGGGCCGGGGAAGTCAGTTACCTGCAGCTCATTATGAGTTTGAACCAGGCCTTTGCCATCCAGAACACCTACCTGACCACCATCCGCGACTACCGCCAGGCTTTGGTCGAGCTTAACTACCTGCGGGGCGAATAACCGTCAACCATCATGAAACAACTCCTGATTTTGCTGCTGGGCCTGCTGCTAAGCGGCACGGCCTATGCCCACGGGGGCGAAGACCACGGCGACGGGCCCAAAGCGGGCACCGCGGCCGGCGCGACGTCGTTTTCGGTGGCCGCGCTTTCGGAACAGTTCGAGGCGCTGCTGCGCTACGAGCCTCTGGAAGGGGGAAAGCCCGCCGACCTGCGTTTGTTCCTTTCCGACTACGCCAGCAACGCCCCCATCAAAGGGGCTAAGCTCACCCTCACCACCCCGGAAGACGCCACCCTGAAGTGGGCGGTGACCGAGCAGGAGCCGGGCGTGTACCTCGTGGAAGGCCAGTTTCCCGCCAACAAGGCCTACAGCTTTGCCCTCAACGTCGTGGCCGGCGAGACGGCTGATTTGCTGCTACTTGAAGGCATCAAGGTAGGGGAGAAGCTGCCCGTAGCGGCCGCGGCCCCTGCTGCGGCCACGTCGCTGTTCTCGTCCTGGAAAACCATTCTGGCCCTGGTCGGCGCCTTTGCACTCGGCATCGGCCTGACGGCCCTGCTTATGCGGCGCCGCCGCCAAGCCCCGGAGCCTGTGCTGCAAACCTCGGAGCAGGCGTTGACCGCCAGCCGCCGCACCCCCTTCCCTTAATGCTCCCCCGATATGAAAACCAAGCATAAATTCCTGGCGGCCACGGCCGCCGCGGGACTGGTCCTGACGGTACTACTCCCTCCCCCGGGCCTGGTGCGGGCGCACGGCGGCGAGGACCACGGCGGCGAGGCTAAGGCCAGCACCGGCGTGGCCTCGACCGACGAGGTGCTGCTGCCCAAGGAAAGCCAGTTTCTATTCGAAGTGCGCACCAACCTGGCCGCATTCTCCACTACCTACAGCCGGGCCACGCTCTACGGCACGGTATCGGCCGCGGCCGGGGGCGAAGGCCGCGTAGTGGTGCCTCAGACGGGGCGCATCATAAGCCTCGCCGCGCAGGTGGGCAAGACCGTACGGGCCGGGCAGACGCTGGCCGTCATCGAGCAAACGCTCGACGCCACCCAGCAAATCGGGCTGAGCACCGAGCGGGCCAACGCCCAGGCCGAGCTGCGCGCCGCCCAGCAGGACTACGCCCGCCTGCAAAGCATCGCCGATATCGCCGCCCGCAAGGACGTGGTGGCCGCTGAGCTGCGCCTGCGCCAGGCGCGCCAGAACGCCGGCATCCAGAACGGGCAGGCCGGCCAGCGCCGCGTCAGCATCACTTCGCCGGTGAGCGGCACGGTGGACGTGTTTAATCTCGCCGTGGGCCAGCAGGTGAGCCAGGGCGACGAGCTGTTCCGCGTCATCAACCCCGGCAAGCTACGCGTGGAGGCCCAAGTGTTTGCCCAGGATTTGGCCAAGGTGACGCCCGGCGCCCGGTTTCGAGTCGAAGGGTTGCAAGGGCAGGCCGGTGTGCCCGCCCGGCTCGTGGTGTTCAGCAACGTGGTCAATCCCGTGAACCAGGCCCGCCAGCTGGTGCTGGAGCTTGACGCTCAGGAAGGCAGCGCCTACCGCGCCGGCCAGGCCGTGAACGTGCAGGTGGTAGGCCAGACCGGCGGCGGCACCCCGCAGCTGGTGGTGCCTACCTCGGCCATTACCGACCTCAATGGCAAGCCCGTGGTATTTGTGCACACCGAGCCCGAGCGCTTTAAGATTCGCTTTGTGCAGCCCGGGGCCGTGAACGGCCAGCAAACGGTGCTGGTGCAGGGCCAGGTCAACGAAAACGACCGGGTGGTGACCACTGGCACCTACCAGCTCAAATCCATTTACCTCAATCAATAAGTCCCGCTCCGCGGTGGCAGCTTCCTCCCTCCCCATGAAAAACCTCTTTGCTTTCGCGGCGCTGACCGCCACGCTTTCTCTCACTGCCGCGACAGCGCGGGCCCAGACGGCCCCGGCCGCCAGCTCCGCCGCCGACGAGACTGCGGTGAAAGCGGTGCTGACCAAGTACCAGCAGGCCGTGCAAAAGCTCGACACTACTGGCACGGCCCGCCTGTTCACGGCCAACTCCCAGGTGTTCGAGTCGGGTGGGGTGGAAGGCACCTACCGGCACTACGCCGAGCATCACCTGGCTCCCGAGCTCAAGGAATTCAGTGCCTTCACCTTCAGCGACTACAAAGCCACCGTGCAGGTCGACGGTCCCTACGCTTTTGCGACGGAAACCTACACCTACACCATCAACCTCAAAAAAGGCCCTCAGGACAAGGAAGCCAAGGCGCCCATCGTGCGCCGCGGGGTGGCCACTTCGGTGCTGCGCAAAAACGCCGCCGGGCAGTGGCAAATCATGAGCACCCACTCGTCGGCGCGCACCCCCCGCGTCAAAAAATAAGCTGTCCGGCGGGCCTGGGCTGCGGCCCGGGATGCTGCCGATTCCGGGAGGGGAGGGGCCACCCGGCCGCTCTCGCTTCTTCCTCTTTGCGCTAACCACCGATGCTAGACAAGATAATTCGCTTTGCCCTGCAAAACCGGCTGCTGATGCTGGCCTTTGCCGTGGGTCTCCTGATTGCCGGCTCCTACACGGCCCGGCAGCTGCCCGTGGACGTGCTGCCCGACCTGGACCGCCCCCGCGTGACCGTGTTTCTGGAAGCGCCCGGCATGGCGCCCGAAGAGCTGGAAGCCCTGGTGACGCTGCCCGTGGAAACGGCCCTGAACGGGGCCACCGGCGTGTCGGCCGTGCGCTCCAACTCGGCCATCGGCCTGGGCATGGTGTTCGTGGAGTTCGACTACGGCACCGACATCTTCACCGCCCGCCAGATTGTGAGCGAGAAGCTGCAAACCACCGGCGAGCAGCTGCCCGAAGGCATCACGCCGGTGCTGGGGCCCATCTCCTCGGTCATGGGCCAGATTATGCTGGTGGGGCTATCGGGCGGCAAGGAAACCAACGCGGCCGACCTGCGCACCCTGGCCAACTACACCGTGCGGCAGCGCCTGCTATCCATTCCGGGCGTGGCCCAGGTCATTCCCATCGGGGGCGACAACCTGCAGTACCAGGTGCTGCTCGACATGCCCCGGCTGAACGCCACCGGCCTGACCGTGAACCAGGTGGAAGAGGCCCTGCGCCAATCTAACCTGAACACCACGGGTAACTTCTTCGACCGCAACGGCTCGGAAGTACTGATTCGCAACCTGGGCCGGCTGCGCTCGGTCACCGACATCGAGAACATCATCGTCGGCTACCGCGAGCAGTCGCCCATACGTGTAGCGGACATTGCCAAGGTGGAGTTCGGGGCCCGCTTCAAGCGCGGCGACGGCAGCGTGAACGGAAAGCCCGCCGTGATTCTGAGCATCGAAAAGCAGCCCGGAGCGGCTACCGTGGGTTTGACTGAAGCCGTGGAAAAAGCGCTGGTGGAGCTCAAGCCCTCTTTACCCAATGACGTGCAGGTGAATACGCGCCTGTTCAAGCAGTCCGAGTTTATCGAGTCCTCGATTTCCAACGTGGAGGAAGCCCTGCGCGACGGCGCCATTCTGGTCGTCATCGTGCTGTTTGCCTTTCTGCTGAACGTGCGCACCACCTTTATTTCGCTGGTGGCCATTCCGTTGTCGTTGCTGGTTACGGCGCTGGTGTTCCGGGCGGCGGGCATCAGCATCAACACCATGACGCTCGGCGGCCTGGCCATTGCCATCGGCGAGCTGGTGGATGATGCCATCGTGGACGTGGAAAACGTGTACCGGCGCCTCCGCGAAAACAAGCAAAAAGCGTATCCCCAGCCCGTCTTAAAAGTCATCTATGCCGCTTCTTCCGAGGTGCGCAACTCCATCGTGTACGCCACCATCATCGTGGTGCTGGTGTTTTTGCCCCTGTTCGCGCTGGAAGGCATGGAAGGCCGCATTTTCGCGCCGCTGGGCATTGCCTACATCACCAGCATCGTGGCCTCGCTATTCGTGTCGCTCACCGTCACGCCGGTGCTCTGCTACTATTTGCTGCCCCAGATGAAGCAGATGGACCACCCCGAAACCGACGGTGGGCTGGTGCGCTGGCTCAAGAAAAAGGACACCCGCCTGCTGGGCTGGGGCCTGCAGCACCCCAAAGCCATCCTTGGGGTGACCGGGGCGCTGTTCGTGGCAGCCATGGCGCTAATTCCATTTTTCGGCACCGAGTTTTTACCGCCCTTCAACGAAGGCTCGCTCACGGTCAATTTCTCGGCCCCGGCCGGCACCTCGCTCACCGAATCCAACCGCCTGGGCAGCCTGGGCGAGCAGCAGATGCTCAAAATTCCGGAAGTGGCCTACACCGCGCGCCGGACGGGCCGGGCCGAACTAGATGAGCACGCCGAGTCGGTGAACAACTCGGAAATCGAGGTGGCCTTCAAGACCGAAGCCGAGCTGGAGAAGGAAGGCAAAACCATGCGCAGCCGCGACGAAATCCTGGCCGACATGCGCGAGAAGCTCAGTTTGATTACGGGCGTGAACGTGAACATCGGCCAGCCCATTTCACACCGCCTCGACCACCTGTTGTCGGGCGTGCGCGCCCAGGTGGCCATCAAAGTGTTTGGCAACGATTTGCTAGAGCTGCGCCGCTACGCCAACGAGGTGCGCACTGCCGCATCTACCGTACCGGGCGTGGTGGACCTGCAGGTGGAGAAGCAGGTTCAGATTCCTCAGCTGCTCATCCGGCCCAAGGACGATGCCCTGCGCGCCTACGGCATGGCCCGCGGCGAACTGGTGCGCGACCTCGAAACGCTGTTCCAAGGCGCCGTGGTCTCGCAGATGCTCGACGGGCAGAAGCGCTTCGACCTGGTGGTGAAGCTGCCCGAAGCCCAGCGCAACGACATCGCCGCCATCGGCCAGACCCGCATCGAAACGCCCACGGGCGCGATGATTCCGGTGAGCCAGGTAGCCGACATCGTGTACGAGCCGGGCCCCAACACCGTCAACCACGAAAACACCCAGCGCCGCATCACCATCTCCCTGAACGTGGCCGAGCGCGATTTGGGCTCCACGGTCAAGGAGATTCAAGCCAAAGTGAATGCGCAGGTGAAGCTGCCCCCCGGGTATTACCTCACCTACGGCGGGCAATTCGAGAGCCAGCAGTCGGCCTCGCAGAAAATACTCTGGCTGAGCTTGTTTTCGCTGGCCGGCATCTTCCTGGTCTTGTTCTCGCACTTCAAGTCCAGCTACATGGTGGGGCAGATTATGCTCAACATCCCGCTGGCGCTCATCGGCTCGGTGGTGGCCGTGCTGCTCACCGGCGGCACGTTCAGCATTGCCTCGCTAGTGGGCTTCATCACGCTCACCGGCATTGCCTCCCGCAACGGCATCATGATGATTTCGCACTACATCCACCTCGTGGAGCACGAAGGCGAGAAGTTCGGCATCCCCATGATTATTCGCGGCTCCCTGGAACGCTTGGTGCCGGTGCTGATGACGGCCCTGGTGGCGGCCCTGGCCCTGGTGCCGCTTACGCTGGCCAAGGACGCGCCGGGCAAGGAAATCCTGTATCCGGTGGCCACCGTCATTCTCGGGGGCCTGCTCTCGTCCACCTTCCTCGACATCATCGTGACGCCGGTGGTGTTCTGGCTGGTAGGGGAGAAGGCCTTGGCGCAGTACTTCGCCTCTCACCAGGAAACGGGTTTGGACGACCACCCGCAGGAGCTCAACGCGCAGCCGCTTACGCCGCCCTCGGATTTGAATCCGGTGCTGCCTACCCGCTAGGTTATGCCTAATCGCCACGATTCTGCTGCGCCCACCACTGTGCTTTACATCAAGCACATGGTGTGCGCGCGCGGTATCCGGGTGGTTCGGCAGGAGCTGGAAGGCCTGGGCTTGCAGGTGCTCGACGTGCGCCTGGGCGCGGCCACGGTGGCGGGCACGGCCGAGGAGCTGGACTGGCCCCGCCTGCGGGCCACGCTGGAAGCAGCGCGGTTTGCCCTGCTCGAAACCTTTCACCAGACCCTGGTGGAACGGGTCAGCGTGGCGGTGAACCGCCTGCTGCGCGAGCCGGGTGAAAGCCTGCGGCACCGGGCTTTTGGGGCGGCGGTAGCCCGGGAGCTGGACCTGACCTACGGGCAGCTCAGCGCGGCCTTTGCCCGCCTGGTGGGCGATAAGACGCTGGCGGCCTACATTATTAGTCAGCGCCTGGCCTATGCCCAGGAACTCCTGACTTCGTCTTCCCTGAGCGTGGGGCTCATTGCCCGGCGCCTGGGCTACGCCAGCCTGGCGCACTTCTCCGGCCAGTTCCGGCGCCTGGCCCGCTGCTCGCCTTCCGCGTATCGCCGGCTGCTGCGGGCCGAAATGGCTGCGGTTGTGGGGGGATGAGGCCCCAAATCATGCAAGGGATGGGAAGTAATATGCAAAACCGTGGGCCATGGGGGAGGTATACTTAGGCAGCAGCCCGGTCGGGTTGCCTTGTTTGTTCACTTATATACCTTTCCCATGCATACCCAAAACCAAAGCCTGCTCGACGCCCTCAATGCCTGCATCGCCGCCTGCGAGCATTGCGCCACGGCCTGCCTGCAGGAAGACAACGTGAAGATGATGGCCCGCTGCGTCCTGTTGGACCGCGACTGCGCCGACGTGTGTGCCCTCACCGCCCGCCTCGTGGCCCGCGGCTCGGAGCACGCCGCCCATCTGCTGAAGGAGTGTGCTGAAATCTGTAAGGCCTGCGCCGACGAGTGCGAGAAGCACGGCGCCCACTCCCAGCACTGCAAGGAGTGCGCCGAGGCTTGCCGCCGCTGCGAGCAGGCTTGCCGCCAGGGCATCGCCGCTTAATTGTTATTGATACCGTGTGAAGCCAGCCCGTCGCGTACGGGCTGGCTTTTTTCTTGGGTTCCGGCGTGGAAATCATGCTGGTTCGCGGCCTAATTCTGTACGCCGGGCATGGGCGGCGCTCCTACTTTTGCGGGGTCGTTTACCCGTCATAAATACCCCGCTGATGACCCTGGCTCCCGCCCTGCGCAAATTCCTGCTCACCGCCCACATCACGTTCTCGGTGGGCTGGCTCGGAGCCGTGGCCGTGTTCCTGGCCCTGGCCATCACCGGCCTGACCAGCTCCGATGCCTTACTGGTGCGCACGGCCTACCTGGCCATGGGCCTGAGCGGCTGGTTTGTTATCGTGCCCTCCAGCCTGGCCGCGCTGGCCACCGGCGTGGTGCAGGCGCTGGGTACGCCCTGGGGCTTGTTCAAGCACTACTGGGTGCTGGTGAAACTGGTGCTCACAGTGGGCGCCACGCTCTTGCTGCTGCTGCACATGCAGCCCGTTACCTACCTGGCCGAGGTAGCCGCCAAGTCCGACCTATCCACGACTGACCTGCGCGGGCTACGCCTGCAGCTGCTGGCTGATGCCGCCGCCGCGCTGGTGGTCTTGCTGGCGGCCACCGCCATTTCGGTCTACAAACCCTGGGGACGCATCGGTAAGTGGCGGCAGCAACAGCAGGCCCACGCCCAAGCCGTGGCCGCGGGTCACGCCGCTGCTTTGCCGAAGCCCTGGGGCCGCTATCTGCTCATCGCCGGGCTGGTGCTGCTGCTGCTCTTTGTCGTTGGCAAACACCTGCTAAGCGGGGGCATGAGTCATCATTAAAGCAAGTCCTGCGCCGTGATAGGCGGGCCAGTAGCGGCACAGCTGATACAAATCATGCAAGCCTCAAGCTTAATTCTGTACCCCTTCCCGGGCACGTGCCGCTACTTTTGGGTGTTTTAAACCCGAACCCGCCCACCAAGGGCGCCATGCATTTACTACCATGAAAACGCTTCAATTCAACACCAACATCAACTGCGGCGGCTGCATCAAAGCCGTAACGCCCACCCTCAACGGCGAGAAGGCCATTGCCACTTGGCAGGTCGACACGGCCAATCCCAACAAGGTCCTGACCGTGACCGGCGACGTGACCGAGGAGCAGGTGCTGGCCCTGGTGGAAGATGCCGGCTTCAAGGCTACCAAGGCCTAATTTCTCTTTTGAGTGCTACCCACGACGTACGGACCGTGGATTCTTAAACTACCCCGCGGCCGTACCGGCGGGCCCATCTTAATCACTAGAACCGATGAAACACAAGATGATGATGTTCAGCGCTGCGGCGTTGCTCTCCGCTGGTGCGCTGTTTGGCTTCACCAGCCCCACGTCCGCCGCGGCTGATTGCCCGCTGAAGGGCACCCCCGATTGCCCATTGGTGCAAAACTGCGCCCAGGCCGGCACTCCGGCCTGCACGGCAGGAGCCCCCAGCTGCTGCGCCGCTAAGTAAGCTACCCGATGCTGCTTAAAACGCCTGACCCTGTGGCCGGGCGTTTTTCGTTTTGGCACTCCCTAAAGCGGCCGGCAGCTGGGCACGGTGTACCTACGCAGCTACCGTGGTGCTTGAAATTATGCAACTGGGTGGACCCTTGCGTGTAAACATTGTCTCGGCCCGCCTACGTATGGTACATCACAGAGAACTGCAACGACCATCCGGCGAGGGGCCAGAGGTCCGCGCGGCCTCTTCATCGTCCATCGGGCAATGCCCCGGCGCTGCTATTAGCGGTGAGCCGGGGTTTTTCCGTGCACCAGCCTTAGCTAATTCGGCTCTATGTTTTCAGATTTTCCCAATCTGCACCCCCTGGTGGTGCACTTACCCATCGTCCTGATTATGCTGGCCGCGGCGTTGCAGGCCCTGCTGGTGTTCAAGGACTGGCCCCAGGTGCGCTGGATTGCCCTGGCGGTAATGGCCGGGGGCTTCGCCGGGGCGGTGGCGGCCAGCACGGTGTTTCATGCCCTGCCCCTGGGCTTGTCACCCCGGGCGGCGGCGGTATTTGCGGCCCACGAACAGTTTGCCAGCTACACCACCTGGCTCTCGGGCATCACGCTGCTACTAGCCAGCATCGGGTTTTACTTTAAGGTACAGCGCCGAGCCTACGAGGTGGTGGTGCTGGTAGCGGCGGTGGCGGCGGCCGGCGCGCTTTCCGTGGCCGGGCACCGGGGCGCGCAGCTGGTGTACGTGGAGGGCGTGGGCCCCCAGGGCAACCTGCTCGACAAAAGCCACGGCCACGGTGGGGATGAAGAAATGCCTGATATGGACATGCCTACTTCGGGGGCGGACGCCCACAACGAGGAGACCGGCACGACGTCGGACAACCCCCAGCCCGGAATGGAGGACATGAACATGGACCCCAAGGCCGCTCAGCCAGGCCAGCGCGGTCAACCCATGGAACAGATGGACGGCATGACCATGCCCAATCAACCGCGGGGCGGCCAATCGCAGCCGGCACGAACACGTAGCGCCGCACGACCGGGGGCCATGGCGGATATGCCGGGGATGAACATGCCCGGCATGAGCACACCGCGCTCTTCTGCCCAAGGGCCCAGCCGTAAAGGGCAGCCCACTCAAATGGATATGGGCAACATGCCGGGCATGGATATGGGGCCCGCCCGCCCGAAGAATACGCCCCGGAATCAGCCTGCCATGGGCAACATGGGCCCGATGAAGGGCATGGAAAACATGCCCGGCATGCAGCCCGCCAGCGGCCAAAAGCCTGCCACGACTCGTCAAACAACGAGCGACATGTCAGGAATGCCAGGCATGAAAAAGGGCGAATCTATGCCCGGCATGGGCGATATGAAGGGCATGGACATGAAGGGCAAGGATGGCAAGGCCATGGACATGAAGGGCGCCGGAACAATGCCTGGCATGGCCATGCCCAGCCCGATGGACAAGTACCGCTTCGAGGACAACAACCCGGCGCGCACCCAACCCAAAAGCAATAACTAAGTGACGATGCGAGTACTCTTTCTGCTAGCTGCGCTGCTGGCCACCTTGCCCGCCTGGGCCCAAAATATGCCGGGCATGCGCATGGCCAAGGGCACCGAGCCCCACCTGACCCAGTCCGCGCCCCCGGCCGCCGAGCTGCAGGGCAAAGTCGTGACGCCCCGCACCAGCTACGTGGGCAAACGGGTGGAATACGACCTGTACGTCGACGAGCGCCTGGTCAACTTCACCGGCCGCACCCGCCGGGCCATCGGCATCAACGGCCAGATTCCGGCCCCCACGCTCACCTTCAACGAGGGCGACACGGCCGTGATTCGGGTGCACAACCAGATGCACATGGAAACCTCCATCCACTGGCACGGCATCCTGCTGCCCAACGCGCAGGACGGCGTGCCCTACCTCAACACAGCCCCCGTGGAGCCGGGCGGCACGCACACGTTTACGTTCCCCCTGATACAGAGCGGCACCTACTGGTACCACTCCCACACCATGCTGCAGGAGCAGGACGGCGTGTACGGCTCCATCGTTATCCACCCCAAGCGGATTCCCTACGAGATGAAGGAGTACGTGCTGGTGCTCTCCGACTGGACCGACCACAAATCCAAGGAAGTGCTGCGCTACCTCAAGCGCACCGGCGAGTGGTTTGCCGTGCAGAAAGGCGCCACCCAGAGCTACGGCGAGGCCCTGGCCGCCGGCTACTTCAAAGACAAGCTCAAGCAGGAGTGCCGCATGCCGGCCATGGACCTGACCGACATCTACTACAACAAGTTTTTGACCAACGGGCAGGAAAAAGGCTATTTCAAGGACGCCAAGCCCGGGGAGGTGGTGCGCCTGCGCGTCATCAACGGCAGCGCCTCCTCGTACTTTTTCCTGCAGTACGCCGGCGGCCCCATGCAGGTGATTGCCGCCGACGGCATCAACGTGGAGCCCTTCCCGGTCACCAAGCTCGAAATTGCCACGGCCGAAACCTACGACCTGCTGGTGACCGTGCCCGCCATGGGCGCGGCCGAGTTTCGGGCCACGGCCAACGACATCACGGGCTACACCTCTACCTACATCGGGGCGGGCGAGCCGATGAAAGCGCCGGACCTGCCCCGCATCAACTACTTCCAGATGATGCGCGAAATGAACAGCATGGAGGGCATGAGCGGCATGAATATGGGCGGCGCCGGCATGACCAAGCAGCAGGGCAGTGGGGAAATGAAAGGCATGGACATGTCAGGCCAGAAGCCAGCTAGTGGCTCGCCGATGCCGGGGATGGACATGCAGCACGGGGCGCCGCCCGCCACCACGGCGCCCTCGCCGCAGAACCGACCCGAAAATGCCCAGGAAAAAGCCGGCAAGAGCATGGGCAGCATGCAGGACACGGGCAGCATGGCGGGCATGGACATGGGCGGCATGGCCGGAATGAGTGGCATGGGGGCAGCGCCGGCGACTTCAACTACAATCAGCTGCGGGCCCTTAACCCCACCACGCTGGACTCGACCAAGCAGTGGCGGGAAATCAACCTGACCCTGACCGGCAACATGCTGCGCTACGTGTGGTCGTTCGACAACAAGACCCTGTCCGAGGCCGACAAAATTCCCATCCGCAAGGGCGAGAACGTGCGCATGACGTTCACCAACACCACCATGATGCGCCACCCCCTGCACCTGCACGGGCACTTTTTCCGGCTCGTCAACGCCCAGGGCGCCTACTCGCCGATGAAGCACACCTTCGACATTCAGTCCATGGGCAAGGTCACCATCGAGTTCGACGCCAACGAGGAGCAGGACTGGTTTTTCCACTGCCACATCCTCTACCACATGATGGCCGGCATGGCCCGCATCGTGAGCTACGAAGGCACCCCGCAGAACCAGTACGCCCGCACCGACTACAAGGAGCTGAAAAAGGAAGACAACCGGCCCTACCTCTGGGCCGACCTGATGGCGCACTCGCAGGGCGCTTTTCTAGAGACCACCCTTTCCAATAACCGCAACGCGCTGGAATTCGAGGGCCGGGCGAACTACCAGGGCAACTTCGAGACCGAAACCCACCTGCTGCGCTACCTCGACAACCGGCAGTTTCTCGCCGCCTTCGTCGGCTTCGATTACCGCAACAACCGCACGCTGCTGGCGGAAGGGGAGCGGAACACCAAAAACAACCGGCGCGTCTTCGACGTGGGCCTGTACTACCTGCTGCCGCTGCTGGTGCGCTCGGAGCTGCGCCTGGACAGCAACGGCAAGGTGCGCCTGCAGCTGGAGCGCACCGACCTGCCCCTGAGCAACAACTTCTTTGCCGATTTGCTGGTGAACACGGACCGGGAGTACAACGTCGCCTTCCGCTACATGGTCAGCAAGTACGTGTCGCTGAGCACCAACTACGACAGCGACTACAAGTGGGGAGCTGGCCTGACCCTCCACTATTAACGGGCAGCCGGCTCCCTACTTGCAGGTCTGCACCAGCGCCGTCACGCTCAGCGTTGCCGTGGCGTCGGTGGTGTAGTTGTCGTTGTTCACGCACACGTAGAGCCGGCGGATGCCGGGCGGCAGGCTGATGGGCCGGGTTTCCTGGGGGTGTTGGACGCCACGCGCAGGCAGCTCTTCACGTCCTTGATGTAGCCTTTGGTGTCCAGAAACTGCTGCGCTGAGGCTTCGTCGGGCGTGATGTACCAGTGGCATTTGGTGCTCACGGTGGGCGGCGCATTGTTGCCCTGCTTTGTGAGGGCCGTAGCCGCCGTAGTCAGCAGGGCGGGCGCGGACATGCCGCCCGTACCGACTACGCCGGCCAGGGCCAGAGCCGTGGACCACGACACCGGGGGCTGGCCTTCGTCGCGCACATCCAGCTTGTAGACGATGCCCACCGTGCCTTCGGGAATGTCCACGGTGAAGACTTTGCGGCTGATGTGCATGCAGTTGCTGCAGTGAATCGAGGCGGTGCTCAGCGGCAGCGCCTCCTGCATGAGAGACTTGCACTTGATTTCCCGGCCATCGTCGCGCCAGCTGCGAAAGTCGGCTTGCTGCACGCCGTTGACGTAGGTGCCCTTGAAGCTCACCTGGCCGTTTTCGTGCCAGCCGCAACACAGTCCCGTGGGCTTGTCGGGGGCTTCGCTGGCCATCTTGCCTTCCCACTGCTTTTTCCAGGACGGATAAAAGTAGTCCCGCACCGTGCCCATGGTTTTGCCGGCGGCATCGTGGCGGGCAACGCGGGCGTAGCTGACTTCCTCCAGTGTTTCGGTGCGCTCCCAGTCGCGGTCAAAGTAGACGGTATCGGCCGGGGGCAGGGTAACCGCGGCGGGCTTGGGCCGCTGGGCGAGCGTAGGAATGCTGACAATCAGAAGTAGAAATTGAAGAATGTAAAGTTTTGCCATATAGACTTTGCTAGTAGAATAAGCGGAAGGGCGGTCGGTAAAAGTACTAACTAGATGCTTTTACACTAATCAATGCCGCCCAATAAAATGGTCAGTAGCTGGCCACGTATTTTGGTAGGCTAATTCCACCCCCTATTACCCTTTACTTGCGCTCATGCTACACGCTACTACCCCTCCAGACAAGGATGATGCTTTCGTTACCAAGCTACTTGATAAGTTGAAGGTTGAGTTTGAACCCGAGTTGGTACTTATCCGGCCGGAACCTTATGCTAAGCATCTAAACTGCTTTCCCAATGTTGAGGAAAAGGTGAAGCGGGATGGCGGGCGAATTCATTACGGTTGGGCTATCCACAAAACAACTATCCTATGCGAAGCAGAAAGGCATGCGGTCTGGGAAGATGAGCAGGAAGAGTTCGTAGACATCACCCCAACGGAAGGGCAGGCCGAACACACGCTTTTCGTTTCGGACAATGAAGGGTTTGTGTACACCGGCCAAGACACAGACAACGTGCGAATCAATATCACTGGTAACCCTGTAGTGGACGATTTTATCCGAGTATGCGAAACGCTTTCCAAGATACACGCTTACGGTACCCGGGGAGATGATATGCACATGCGGCTACCCGACGCTGCCCTAGAGCTTCACCACTATTACGATGCGTTGAAAAACGCCTTGCAGGGATTCATTTACATGGGCGGTATGCCTAAGAAGCGATGCCTTTGCCAGGGACCCGACCGTTACAAAAATTGTCACGGCAAAAGCATCGGCCCGCGCATCAAAGCAGACCTGCGAAAACTGAAAACCAATTTGGGTGAGGCAGACCGACCGGCTTAGACACTAAATAAGGTATGATAAGTCTTAGTTATCATACCTAGAAGGCCGTTGATGACAGCGACCTTTCTTTTCAGGAATAGGTATCGATTAGTAAGTCTTATCACTACCTATCTGCTATCTTGCCGGCATATCCCAAACCAGGTGACGATACCTTATATATAGGCTGCATGGAAAACTCCGCCGCACTGACCGTGAATCCCGTGGGCCACGGGCTGGCGCACCACACGGGCGCGGCCGCCCGCTATGTCGAGGCCGGGCTGACCGGCGCACCCAATACGGCCCGTGCGTATGCCGCGCACCTGAAGCGCTTCAGCGCCTGGTGCACCGAGCACGGCTTCTCGGCGCTGCCGGCGCCCGTTGATGCGCTGGTTGGTTTTTGTACCCATCTGGCCGAAGCCGGCAAAAAGGTCGGCACCTTGGAGCAGCACTGCGCGGCCATCAGCAAGGCGCATGCGGTTCGTGGTGTGGACTCGCCAACGGACGACAAGCAGTTCAAGATTTTCATGGATGGAGTGCGCCGGTTACATGGCGTTCGGCAAAAGCAGGCGCCGGCATTTTCACTTGTGCAACTCAAGCAGCTCGTGCGCAGCCTGGACGTGGAAACGGTGACCGGTCTGCGGGACCGGGCCATTCTGTTACTCGGTTTCACGGGGGCGTTTCGCCGCTCCGAGCTGACCGCCCTCAACCTGCAGGACTTACGCTTTACTGAGGAGTGCTTGGTCGTGTCACTAGGCAAGAGCAAAACCAATCAACTGGGTGACTATGAGGAGAAGGCAATTTTCTACTCCCCTGAGCCGGCGGTGTGCCCCATCCGTTCCCTCAAGGCATGGCTGGAGCAACTGGAACGCAGCGATGGGCCGGTGTTTGTCATGCTTCGCAAGGGCAACCGAATTACTGCTAATCGGCTCTCAGACCAGACCATTAACACCCTAGTGCAGCGTTACTTGGGACCCGGCTACACAGCCCATTCGTTGCGGGCTTCCTTTGTCACGGTGGCGAAGCTCAACGGAGCGGACGATAGCAAAATTATGAACCAAACCAAGCACAAAACCAGTGCGATGATTCGGCGCTATACGCGACTAGACAATGTACAGCAGCATAATGCCGCCAAAGAGTTAGGCCTGTAAGGTTGCTTCTGTTCCTTATACTGCACCATGATAAAGGCTCACAACTCAAAGCTGGTTGCTTCTCTGAACCGAAGTATTCAAAGAATTGCTGATGACCAATTTGATGAGTACGACATTAAAATGCTGCTCATCGATGTGCGAGAATTCCTGCGCGAGGAATCATTTTTGAGGGAGGTAGCAGACTTTGTTGCGCACCCCCAAAGAGAGCGTGGCATCTGCCATAAAGCCATTAATGCGAAATACGCCAAAATGAAGATGGCTTCGGAAGGGGTGAAGAAACTGGCCGAATCGAATGTTATTACCCGCGAGCCCAGAATGCCAGACAGCTACTATACTGACCAGATACTCGGATACATCAGCCTGCCGAAAATTTCAAAAGCTGATTTCCACCTTTTCGTCTTGGATAGTTTAGATGACTTGACAGATGATATTTTAATCAAATATTACAATCTAAATAAAAGAGATATTCATCAGCTTTTGAAAAGGTCCTTCACTAAGGAGGCCGGATTCTATCACCTTAATCCAACTCTGAAGCCTCACGAGATTCATCTGGTTGATGACATATTGAAGTTTATCCGCGGAACGGTCCTTGGAATTGGAGCAATTAGTTACGCTGGGTTACAACATGAGTTCGACAAGGCTCTGAATAGGGTATCCAAAGACTTGGGCCTGTCCGGATTTCAGAGCAAACCGTTCCGGAAAAAGTTTGAAGCAGTTTTTGTGTGCATCTTGGCCCTGATGCACGACGCTAAGTTCAAGCTTTACGATGGTGAGGAGGCGAGTGCATATTTGTCCTTACACGGCAATAAGTCGACGCCCAAAGAGCTTGGTTATTCATCTTTTTCGCTGGCTCTGATGGCGCAGGCCCCCGGGTTCTCTTTCCCAATAATCACATCGGACATCGAGTATACTAAATTTATTGCCGAGGCCGGAATACTCCCTGAAGCCTATCACCTATCCCCAATCCCTTGGGTACATACTAGAAGGAAAGACAAGCAGCTGTACCTAGAGCAAGCCGCTGAGGCCTAATGCTGTCTATTGAACTTGCGATTGTAACTTATCGCGGTTCCGCTTTGTAAGCAATGACGTAGTGATAAGCTTCAAAGCTCCATTTGCAACCCCTCTACACACCTAGATGCTTCCTCTTATTCTTGAATACGCCGAACAGCCGTTGTTGAGCGATGATGATTTCGCAGCATCATTGTCTTACTCTGAAACCCTGAATCTTACTGTTCTGAAGGGAACCAGCGAACCGGCAATTACCCTAAGTCGCTTGGCAACGGAAACCTTCACCAAGACGATGCACGAAGATTCGGATACTGACCGTAACCCTCAGCTTGACAATTGCCGTCGCTATTTGGACACTGCTACCGAAACACGCACGCACAATGAGGTATCCGATAGCGACCCGGGTTACCACGCCCTGCTTGCTCGGCTAGCAACCATGACGCTGACCCTGACCCACGAAAGCTCCGATACTGATTGATGATACTCATCATTACTCATAAGGAAGACTTTACCGCTGACTTTGTCATCAACCAACTGAATGCGGCCTCTATACCTTACTTCCGGCTGAACTGTGAGGATTTGGCTGAATACCCGTACTCGATAGGCTTCTCGGGAGGTTTTCAGCTAAGTCTCGGAAACATCGAGCGATTTACCGCGGTCTGGTTTCGGCGGGTCAAAAAGCCCATTGTGACACTGGAGGACGCGCACGTAGCGGATTACATTGCCAGTGAGTTGTTGGCACTACTAAACAACTTCTATCACCTGATTGACTGCAAATGGGTTAGCCAACCGGAGCACATCTACAAAGCGGAAAATAAGCTTGTCAACCTTAGGAAGGCCGTGGAGTTGGGTTTCATTATTCCGGAAACGCTTGCTACGAATCAACGGCAGTCCATAGTTGATTTTTATCATAAGCATGACGGGGATATTATCATAAAGCCCATTTTCAATAATAAAATCCTATTCGATAGCTACAAGCAGGTTGTATTTACGAATAAAGTCAGACCTGAACATATTGCCCAGTTAGACCGGTACTTTCTTACACCCAGTATCTTCCAGCGTAACATCCCCAAAGCCTACGAAATACGTGTAACCGTAGTAGGCCAGCACGTTTTTGCTGCCTCAGTTGATTCACAGGCATACGCAACCACACAGCACGACTGGCGCAAGGAAAAGCTTGCCTTTCAGCCATATGTATTGCCAGAATCCATGGCAGACCGCTGCCGCTCATTGGTTAGCGCACTAAACCTCAACTTTGGAGCAATAGACCTAATAAAAGCGACCGATGGCCAATATTATTTTCTGGAAATCAACCCCAACGGTCAATGGGCTTGGATGGAAATGGAATGTGGCCTGCCCATTTCAAGTGCGCTGATTCGTGAATTGACTACGTGAATCTTTCGCTTTTCAACTTAGTAGAAAAGTTGGTTTTTATCCCCCTTGCCTATGCTCAAGCGCTTGTTTTACTACTATGGCTTCTTTCTACCCCATAAGCCAGTCCTCTCCCCCCACCAACACCCCAACGTTAACGGCAAATTTGTTGCCTACCTCAACTACCTTGGACCAGCACCTAGAGTTCATAAAGGACACGTTTGAGAAGGAGGACGAGCGTAAGGAAACGCTAGAGAGCAAAGCCGGTCAGTTGCTGGGACAGGCAGGCCTGATTTTATCCTTGGTAGGCATTATCACACCACTCATCGCCGATAGCCTTAGCCAGCTACCCAGACCACTGCTGTACCTAATAACGGCGCTTTTCGTGGCTACCATAATACTCTTTACTAATTCAATATATCACGCTTCGATGCTGAATAAAGTATTGCAATGGCAATACATGCAGCCGAGTCCCGACAATATATTTAAGGAGTATAATGATGAGACCATACCTGCTAATGTCGACTCAGGCAATCAATACAAGAGTGAGTTGATTGTCGACTACTACAATTCTGTTAAGCGCAATTCGAGCAATAATAATCAGAAAGCTAACTTCTTAAATTATGCGGCGCACTCCTTCTCAACCGCTCTTCTTCTTACGTCCACGCTAATTTTGTTTGTATGTATAGGGCTGTTTTTGAAAAAGGAAGAGCCCAGCAAAGTGCAGTTAGTGGATGGTTCTGTACTTAACCTCAGGCAACAGGCTCGTACCCATTCCTCTAATGCTGTAGCAGATAGTATGGTGAAATATGAGTACCCCCTAAGAGCACAAAAAGACTCTTTAAGCCAAGGTAAGAAGCAACCGTAGGTGAAGAGTTCAGGGTCTATTTATTAAATTCTTCACCTACCTTATATAAATAAGCAAGAGCGCTCCCTGGTGAAGTCAACTCAGCATTATACAATTCCGCACGGGCGGTTTGAGCAGAAAAGATGCTTTTAGCAATCGCTGAGAATTTAAGCCTCGCTGCATTCTCAAGTAACTCTGCGGTTCCAACAACTAGTGTTTGTAGCGTTCCTGTTCTGAATTTAATCTTATGGATTTCCAAGCTTCTTCGATATTGAAACAGTAAAGCTTCTAGCTCGTCACTTATTTCAGTAGCAGGCCTATTTGAGCTAATAGCCTTATTCATCCAATCTTTCAGAACTGCCAACCTTCCTTTGTTATTGGGGTCGCTTTTGAATTGAAATATCTTTTCCCATGATGTCTGTTCATCAGGAATTGGAATCTCTCTCAACACCAGCTTAATAACATCAGCCTGTGTTGCCTTACTTCCTTTGGGCAACCTTAACTGCCTTACGAGGGGTACAGCAGTAAAATCATTATCCTCATAATTTAACTTAAGGCAAGCCAAGCGAGCTTTTGCTTCTTCTATTGTGTCATAATCCTTGGTTCTATCTAATATATCATATTTCTTCTTACCTAGCCTTCTATCGATACTGTTGATTAACTCACCTTCACTGATGAATTCTGCCGCCACTGGGTCATTAGCCTTAAAAGAAAACGTCTCCTTCGTTTTGATTGCCTCTATTAAGTAACCAGACTCCAACAGAGATTCCAGTTCATTCGCTATATGCCCGAGCACAGGGTAGCGGAATGAATTACTTCTTAGTGACATCACTTGGCTATCCACTGCGAAAAAGCCAACTAAGTCACATAGCAAGAGTGACTGTTTCAGCAGTTGCAGCTGAGTATATGAAGATACAGGGTATGGTATGATACCAGCTATTCGTGTCATTGACTTAGTTGAAACTGATTATCCTATGCACTAGGCCAATCAACTGATTTGAATGGACAAAGCCTATTATGTACCGGATGCATACACTTAACGCATATAGGGATGGCCTTGGTTATAGCTTTAGTCCTAAAGTTGTGTGTGAAAGATAATCTACTCTTGTGCTAGCATCGACTAGGAGGGATGAGTATTTGAAACTTGGAAACGCGCATTTTTGCACCTTAGGCATTAGGGGCAGCTCATGAACAAACCAATATCAGCGAAAGGTGAACGACAAGCTATCGGTGGCTTTCTCCCGCAGTTTGGAGAGTTTGCCTGGCTAGCCTACCGGCAACTGCTGCACAACTCCCTAGAATGGGTCCGGGTGGCCGACCCAGAGGCCCAGCAGTTGGATGACATTCTCTACGCCACGCCGACGACGGTTTTTGCCTATCAGGTCAAATGGACTATCTCCGGGGCCGCTATCTCGCTAAACGACTTTAGCCAACTGCTGCCTTCGTTGGTGAGCAGCTGGCAGGGACTGCGCACCAAATATCAGTCGGAGCCAAAGCAGGTACTTGCGCACCTGCTCACCAATAAGTGCCTGACCACCAAAGACAGGATTGCGCACAAAAAGGCCGTCGTCGGTTCTACCGCCGCGTTCTTCGCCGAGGCCTGGCAACCCCTGCAAACCCGGCAGCCCGTGCCAGCCAAATGGCAGCCGATAATAACCCGACTCGTCCGGGCCAGCAAAGTCAGCCGGGCAGAATTCGAAGAGTTTGCAGCACATTTTACGTTTGAGCCAGCCTACCAAGCCAAGGATTTCAGCGTCGTGCGAGCTGGGCATAATCAGTTGGACGGCGACCTGAACGATTTCCGCTCCTACCTGCTGGAGAGCGTGGGCCATCCTGACCGGCCGGTGCAGCTAAACCGCAGCCACCTTATCTCGGCACTAGGCTGGCAAGCGCGCTTCGAGACGACATTCACCCACGAACTGTTCGTTGATAAAGCTAGATACCAGCCCATCCGGGGCACCATCGCGCAATTAGAAGCGAAGTTAGCCGCCCATTCTGGAGGTTATCTTTTTTGACTGGTACACCAGGAGCGGGCAAGTCGACACTGCTCACGCAGTGGGCGGATGAACGGCGGGCGCATTTCCCTACAGAGCGCATCATCCGCTACTTCGCCTTTGATTTCACGAATCCGGAGAAGAATTACCAAGCCCGGGGCGATTCCAAAGCTTTTTTCTTCGACCTGGTCTTCCAACTCAAAACCGAGGGCATCTACCCCCGCGATGTGTTGCCCTACCAGGATTTGGATTTTCTGCGCAAGGTATTCTATGAGCAGCTGCGGCTGTTGGGTGAAAACTTTGAACAGGAGGGGCAACGTACCATCCTGTTTATCGATGGGCTCGACCACGTGCCCCGGGAGTACACCGATACCGTGCACAGCTTATTGCGCGAGTTACCCGTACCAGTAGCACTACCCGCTGGGGTATTCATAGTTCTGGGCAGCCAGTCGATTGAGTTAGCGGACATTAGTGAGGAGATTCAGGCGAGTTGGCGGGACGAGGAGCGTGCCGTAACTATCGAGCCGCTGAACCGCCGGGAGGTACTGCGCTTCATTGAAGCGGCAGACCTGCACCCACCCCTAACTCCGGAGCAGCAGCGACTCATCCTCCATAAGTCGCAGGGCCACCCGCTGTACTTGGCTTACCTGTTGGAGAGAATCCGGCAGGCGGCCGACCGGGATACGGCCCTCGTTGGCTTCGGGCGTATCAGCGGCAACATCGAGGTCTACTACCGCAAAATATGGAAGGCTATCAAGCCGAAACCGAAACTGGTGAACCTGCTAGGCCTGCTGGCGCACATCACAGACACTATCAACCTAGATTTTGTACGGGAATGGTCGGTTAAGAAAGAGTTGCTCCAAACGCTGGTCGATAAAACCAAGGTGCTCTTCTACATTGTAGGCGACAGCTGGACCTTTTTCCACAACTCTTTCCGGCAGTTTCTAATCCAGCAGACTGCGTTGGACCCGCTGACGGGCCGACCCGATGCAACGGCGGAAGCCGCTTTTCACCGGCAGCTGGCCACGTATTACGAAGCCTCGGATGTTGAGCCTGACTGGCTGGCCCTGGGCCACTGGTTTCGGGCCGGAGACTTCGCGCAGTTTCAGCGTCTGGCTACTCCTGCCCACTTCGGGGACCAGTTGCTGCGCTTCCGGCCGGTGGCTGACATCCGGCGCGATATCCGGTTGGGCTTGGAGGTTGCCCGACAGACTCAGGACGTGGTGGCCCTGACGCGCTACGTCTTGGTATATGCGGAACTGGAGAGCCGCCTGCGGATGGTAGACCCATCCAATTTTGTTGATGACCTGATACAGCTAGGACAGCTGACCCGCGCCCGGCAATACCTACGCGAGGGCCGCACCCTGAGGGAAAATGATGCCTTCAGCCTATACGCGGCCCAGGTCTTCTACGATGCCGGTGACCAGCCCGAGGCCGCCATGCTGCTGAGTCTGGCCGAGCCTGCGATGGTGCAGGAGGAGGCAATTATCATCGAAAACGGCCACGATGAGGATGTTACCGAACGAACGCTGGCGCGGTGGGTGGAAGTAGCCGTACACTTTCAGGAATTACCCCGGCTGTTAACCCGGCTAAATAACATTCAGGTACTTGATGAAACCGGTCTGCGGCGCTCAGTGGCCGAGTGGACCGTTAATCTGCGGCTTTCTCTGCTGCAGGACTTGGCCACCCGATTGGTCGATGTGCGGCACTGGGAGCAGCTGGAATTGGTGCTGGCCGAGTTCCGCCCACCGCACGAGCGGCAGATGCAGTACTTTTCCGAGGTACTGCAAGCCGCCATTACGCAGTGCTTGGCCGACGGCGACCAGCCCCGGGCCGCTTACTACTTGGCAGTGCTGCTTGCGGAGTTTCCAATTGACCGGATGCGGGGTGCCCCCCGGGTCCACATCGCCGATTTGCTTTATCACGTAAACCGTGACCCAGTCTCGGTCAGCCAATGGCTGACAGGGGTTCCATCGTTCCTTCTGACTGGCCGGGATTTGGATGCTCGGGATACTACGCTGGCGGAATTCTGGCCGTTTATTCTGCTGCAAAAGCTGCGCTGGCTCATTGGGCAAGGGGTATCTATGCTGGTGGCCGTACCGGCCGCTCCTTCCGGGTCAGATGAAGAACCTGTAGTGAATTTCCAGCGACAACTAGCGCTTCTGGCGGAACTCTGGGCCGAAGGACTCGCCGGCCAGCGGATAGCGAAAGGAGGACTGCCACAACGCCTGCGGCCGCTGATGCGAGCCTTTTACGGGCTGGTGCATCACCGGCAGCGCTACGCTTACCGCCTCTTGATTCTGCGCGAGGCCTACTTCGATTTTCTGGTGCAGGTGGTGGCTGTTCACGGCTCGCCCGCGCTGGCTGAGTTGCTGGAGCTAGTAGACCAAGAGGTTGCCGACCGGCCCCAATGGTGGCCAGCGACGGTACAGCGCAGCCTGTTGGTGGCGCTACTGGCGAATGGTCACGACCCGGCTGGGGTCAGCCAACGCCTGGAAGGGCTGGAGGCAACGATGCTCGACGGGCAGGATGTGGATGCCCGGGTCAGAGAATGCCAGGCGCAGGCGCAGGCCTGGGCGGCGGCCGGTAACCCGGCCCGCGCCGAGCACTGGCTACGTCAGACCCTGCAGCAGTCCATCGGCGTCGGCTACCGCAAGGACTATCAACTTAATACCTGGCTAAGTTGGCTGCGACAGGTAAATCAACAGCAGCCCGCGCAGGCGCCCGAGCGACTAGGTTGGTTTCTGGGTCAGTTGCCATTCGTGCGCGATACCACCGAAGGCGGCACGCTCTGGGAAGCGGCGTCCAGCGTGCTGGGGGCCACCCTTGCCTGGAACATGGGCAGCGGCCTCCTACAGCTCAAATGGCAGCTGCAGTACGGCCTGCTGGACTTTGAGGATGGACTCGCCATGTTCATGCTAGCCTATCTTGACCAAGCTGCGACAGCAGCAGAATACGCGGACGGCGTGCGCTTCTATGGGACGGTTGTACTGTGGCATGACCAGGAGGAGCGTTATCGGCTGCTGCGCCGGCTGCTGGAAAAAGGTTACGCGCTGCTGGGTGCTGGCCTGTTTACCGCGCACGTACCGTTTCTGCTCGACAGCATCACGTGCCGCGCCTTATCGGAAACGCGCCGTGGGCTGCTCAAGGAGGTAGAAGATTTCGTGACTGCCAAGGGCCATGCAATAACCGATTACTACCCGGCTTTTGCTTTGCCTGCTCCCACTGGCCAAGACGACAACACGACTTCCTCCAACATGCTCACCGTGCAGCCTAATTACCAAAAGCTGACTGAGGACGAGGTGCTCGCTCGCGTGAGCAGTTACGATGACCTAACGGACCTGCTGGCGCAGGAAGACTACGGTAATTCCTGGTTTGACTGGAGCCCGGTCCTGCACCAGCTAGCACCGATATTGACGACCGAGCAGCTGAGCACAGTAGCCGACCGCCTGCAAAACAGCCATTACCGGGCCGCCGGCTATAGCACGCTCAGTAAGTTGGCCCGGCAGCTTGATAATCACACGCTCGGTTTGCAACTAGCCGAGCGGGCTGTAGCGGCTTCAAGCTCGTCAGGTTGGGTAAAGGGGCATGATGGAGGTAGCCGCCTGCATGCGTTCCAAGTGCTACAGGAATTTGAGCCAGTACAAGGCCGGGAGCGCGCGTTTACCACCTTTACGCAGGATTTGATTGAAGGCAAGTATCCTAGCATCTACATTGAAAGCTTGGACGACATCTTGCCGGTATTACGGACCGACTTTAGCTTGGAAGTAATTTGGGACGAGATATTTGGCTACGTGCAGCGTCTGCTGGGCAACAGTGCGGCTGCTCCTAATCTACCCGACCTGCAAGCCAGCCCCGCAAGCCTGGGCCGAGTGCTAGTGGAACTGCTGACATATCTGGCCGATTCGCCCATGGCGGCCGTAAGCCAGCCCATGCGGCGACAACTCGCGGAACTGGTCGAACGAGGCCACGCAGAGGCGCTGCAGCAGCTGCATCATCTGAGTACGGGCTTGGAGTCGGAAGTCGAACTCTTTTTAGAAGTGTTACTGCGGGTGCCCACGCGGATAGTCGTGACCTATGCGGAGTTTACGCCAGCACTATTAAAGCTGGCGGTAGCCCGCAATTACCAGTTGCGGCAAGCAGCCCGGCGGCTGCTTACAGCCGCAGACACACCCTTACCAGTTATTGCGTCAAAGCCCTTGCCAGCTACTTATCGCTTGCAATTCGCCGAGGCAGCACCAAGCACGATAGGAGGTAAGGATGTCTCTCCGCATCAGTTGGTGAGACCGTACGACGGTACCCTTGCCTGGCTGGCGAGCCGGGCCGGCTTGAAGACAGCCGCCCTGTATCACCGGGCCAGCACCATCATGGCCGAATTGGATGACCCAGCCCGATGGACTGATGAGTATCAAAAAGATTTGAGCGCGCAACTGCGTGCCACCAGGCTGAAATATAAGCTGACTTGGCCCCGAGTAGCAACCGCTCGGCGGGCCCTGCTGCATGTGGTGACGGAGTTGCTAGATGCCGGGGTTCTGCCGCTCGCTGCTGTGGCCGCTGCTGACTTAGCCATGCCCGATTACCAAGCCTATTCATTCTCCGAGGTGGCCAAGCCGCCCTGCGTTCAGTCGCTGCAACGCGAACGTTATGAGCACCTGGCTAAGGAGTGGGTAAGCGAGGTAGCGGCGGCCGAACAGCTTCGCACAACGACCCTGCCAGTCTACCGGCCGGGCTGGCTAGTTATCGGGGAGGACACGCACCTGCATACGTTGGACTGGAATGCCGCTACTGAAGAGTATCAGTGTCAACTGACAGCGGAAGAAGAATCCGATGAGGAGTTGACGAGCCTTGACTTGGTCTTCAACTGTCCAACCGACGCCTACCGTGACCTCCAGCCCAGCTCAGGCGCCCTCATTATTGGCCGGGAGCAGCTCAATTCCCTTACCCAGCAATCGGCTTGGCTAGCCTTTAATCCGGCGCTTGCAAAATCGTTGGGCTGGCAGCCCGCGCCCGGCAAGCTGTTTGGGTGGCAAAACCAAGATGGAGAACTGCTGGTGGAATCCGTTTATTGGATGAGCGGCAACGTGGACATGCCACCTCCGCATACCAACAGTGAAGCAGGGGAGGGATGGCTGGTCGTGGCATCAGCTGAGGCGCTGGCCCAGCTACTTCGTTTTGAGCCGGTGCTACACGTGGAAAAAAGGTTGAAGCGTTCCCGGCGCTATGACCAGGATGCAGAGGAAGAAACAGCTACCAAGCGGTATCCAGCGGACGAAGCGATTGCCGGATAGAGATACTTTTGACCAAGGCTAACTCTGCTGCCTGATGGCGCTACCCCGCATTTTGGCTTATAAAACCTATTAGTTCACTTACCTGCTCAGCTGAACTGTAGGCCATAAAGTCTGCTAAAAAATAGGTTTTATAAGTCCAGAAGGTACTATTGGCATTGCTATCATGTCCATGGACACCTCCTTGCGCTGTTTCGGATGCCGTTGCAGAAGCTGCCGAAAGTCTCTTACGACACTTATAAAATCTATTAATGAGCCATCTGTGAGTTATCAGCGTAGTTTTTAAGTTACCTTTGAGGTATACAGGGATGTTCTAAATAGCAGAAAAAGGTAAAAAATTCTTTAAAAAGTGCAATCCGATTTTGTGCTTGTTTAGACTCCCTTTTTTGTTGTTTTCGTTCGGGTATCGCCCTAAACCACCACTTTATAAGCTTTTGTACTCTAGCTTCAACAAGCTTGTGAGTATTTTAAGTATTTAAGGTATTTGCAGGGCTCGCAACTTTTTGTACCTCAGTATCTTAAGCGGCTTTAGTAATAGGTTTCATAAGCCAACTAATAGGTTTCATAAGCGGGGTAATAGGTTTCATAAGCGGGGTAATAGGTTTCATAAGCCAAATTAATAGCTTTGATAAGCTAACTAATAGAGGTGGAATCCATGGCTATCATTACACCCTATGCTGGCGAACTAATAGATTTTATAAGTCACTGGTGAAACAACGCTCCTGAAGCTCCCTTCTGACCGGCTGCGAACTAATAGCTTTTATAAGTCTAACTAATAGCTTTTATAAGCCTCGCCGAAAACTCGCGACCAGCTAACTAATAGGTTTCATAAGTCTAACTAATAGCTTTTATAAGTCAGCACCACCACAGGCATTCCGGCTGCTCATAGATTCAGGATTTGGCTCTATTAGTTTCCGATTTAAGCCGTATGTTTGCTTGGTATCACCCCAGTAGCTGCGTATGGCCGCGCCCGAATCCACCGTCCCGATAGAAATTCGGCAGCATAACGCGCTGACGACGGCCCGCTACGAGATGAGTGCCTGCGAGATGGACATCGTCTTCTCGCTCCTCTCTAAGCTCACCAAGCAGGACAAGGCCGGCACCATCTACGAAATCCGGGTCCAGGAGCTGATGGAGATGACCGGGCGCACCTGGAACTACAAGCAGCTGCTCGAATCCACTGAGAACCTCAACAGCCGGGTCTATCACATCGAGACCGGCAAAACCCTGCTGCAGGTGAGTCTGCTGGCCTCGGCGCTGTACCGCAAGGGCGAGGGCACCATTGAGCTGGAGATATCCGAGCGCATGCGGCCTTTCCTCATTGACCTGAAGAGCAACTTCACGTCTTACCGCCTGCAGGCTGCCTTTAGCCTGAGCAGCAAGTACGCCAAGCGCATCTACCAGCTGGCCTCGCAGTGGAAGGACATCGGGGAGACTAAGACCTACTCCCTGGATGAGTTCAAGGGCATGCTCAAGCTCAAGGACCCAGCTGGTAAAGAGCCCGAGCAGTACGCCCAGATTTCCTCCTTGCAGAAGTACGTGCTCGACGTGGCCACGACGCAGATAAACGAGCACACCGACTTGCGCATCAAGTACGAGCTCCTGAAAAAGGGTCGCTCCTTCCAAAGCATCAAGTTCTACGTCAACACCCAGGTACCTCAGCAACTGCCTATCCCCTTCGAGCTGGAGGCCGACGACGCCAAGATGCAACTGGCCCGCAAACACCTCGAAACCCTAGGTATTGCCGAACCCAAGCTGGTGCAGGAGATTCTGCAGTCGCCCAAGCACGTGGATGCCTTGTTTGCCTTTATCTACAAGCTGAAGACTGATAAAATCAAGGCTACCAAAAATCCGGGTGGCTTGTTTCTGAAGATGCAAGGCTTGCGCTAGTAGGACAGGGAAGGAGCTTGTATGTTGCCCAACTGTTCAGAGAACGGAACTGGTATCTCATGGTAGCTGAGTGGGGCGGACGCTCGTTGTCCGGCATGCCGTCTTGGCACGGTGGAGCGTCCCGTTTTCCTCAACAATGGAAACCAAGGAGCTAGGGAAGGCTGATTACCTATACAGTCAATGCCACAAACTCGGCCTTGGTCAAAAGTTTAGTACAAAGGCTAACCGGGACAATTAAGGGGTTCCTAACCAAAGCCAACAAAGCGTTTCCTTCTTGCGATGGAAACGCTTTGTTGTTGCCCGTTAGAGCAGTCAGTCGTCAGGATTTGATTCCCGAACTATACGACCGGCATTAGAAGAAATAGGCTTCTCCGTCCGCAGGTACCAACACCTGGTTGGTCATGCCCTTTTCGGCGGCGAAGGCGCGCAACTGCTGGCGCGAGAGCGTGGCGTGGTTGGTGGCTTCCATGTGGGTGGAGACGAGCGTGGCCCGGGGCAGCGCCTGGTGCACTGCGTAGACATCCTCCTGATTCATGACGATGGAGCCGAGTCCGGTGATTTGGTTGTCGCCCGCGTTGAGCACCACCACCTCGGGCTGGTACTGCCGCAGGTTGTTGGCCACGTCCTGGTTCCAGACCGTGTCGCCGGCGATGTAGGGGTTCTTTTAGTAAGTGGACATAATCCTACGCTAAGCGCCGGTTCTTAATGGCCGTAGTCCGGCCAGGAGCCCGGTTTCGTCGGGCAGGAACGAGTAGCGCCCGAGGCGATTGATGTGCCGGTAGCGCGCCGGCGAGAGGAAACGCAGGTCTTCGGCAGCGACTGCTTCCCCTTCACGCCTCAGCTGGGCGACCACTTCCTGCATATACCGGGTATTCCAGACCACGACCAGGTTGGTGAGCAGGTTCAGGCAGCGCACGGTTTCCTGCTGCTGCTCGTCCTGCTGGCGGCGCAGGGCCCCGTCGCCGCCGAACCAGAGCCAGCTGCGCAGCGCGTGCAGCTGCTCGCCTTTGTTGAGCTGGGCGTGGATGCGGCGGCGCAGCGGCTGGCTTTGCAGGTAGCGCAGGATGAAGTTGGTTTTCAGCAGCCGGCCGTATTCCTGCAGCAGTGTGGTGAGCTGGTGCTGCCGGGGGTAGGCCTGCAGCTTGCTGATGAGCAGCGAGGAGGTGACGTAGCCCAACTTCAACGAGGCGGCCACGCGTAGCAGCTCGTCCCAGTGGCGGCGCACGAATTCGGGGTGGAAGCGGGCCGTGAATTTTAGGGAGGGGTAGACCAGGTCGCGGCCCTGGATTTTGCACAGGCGCTGGTCCTTCAAATCGCGCAGCCGGGGCGAGAAGCGCAGGCCCAGCAAATCGAACAGGGCAAAGACCAGGTCGGTGTAGCCGTGCGTGTCGGTGGTGTGCTCGAGCAGGGGCAGCTCCGTTTCGTTGCCCAGCACCTCGTCGAGCACGTAGGTGGCGTCGCGGACGGTGGAGGCAATCGCCCGGCTGCCGAACTGCGAATACTGGTCGGCCGTGTGGGTGTAAAAGGTGAGCCCCTGGCCGTAGCCGTAGTAGCGCGGCAGCGCCCGGGCGGCGCGCACGTGGCCGCGCACGGGAAAGCGCTGCCCATCGGACGAGGAAAGCGTTCCACCGCCCCAGGCCGCGGCCAATGGCTGGCGGTACTGGTAATTGACCAGGCACGTGGTGGCCTGCTTGAGCGCGTCTTCGCGCAGGTAGTTGCTGGCCACCCACCACAGGGCCTGGTAGTCCAGGGCGGTGCTGCGGGCCATGTCCGTGAGCGGGATGTTGCACGCGGCGGCCAGCAGCGCGGCGTAGAGCAGCGCCCGCTGCGCCGCCACCGGCTCGGGGCCCAGGAGTACGCGGGAGAAGCCGGTCCAGGCATCCACTTCGCCCAGCAGCTCGCTCAGTTCCACCAGCGGCAGGCGCTGGCCGACCTGCGCGGCCAATTCCTGGGCGGAGACCGGCACCTCGGCCGCGGCGAGCGGGGTCACCACCAATTCGCCTTGCGCGTTGAGGCGGATGTCGCCGCCTTCCCGTAGAATCTGCTCCATGCGCGGCAGGTGCCCTTCCAACTCGTGCAGGTGGTCGTCCAATTGCTGCACTGGGACGGCGGGCAAGCCCAGCTGGGCGCAGGCGTCGGCCCGCAGCGCGGGCCATTGGTTGAGCGGAATGAGGTAGCTGTCCAGGCTGGCGTGTTTGCGGGAGTGGCGCACGTACACGTCCCCCGAGCGCAACCGCTCGCGCAGGGTGGCCAGCACGCTCAGGGCGTAGGCCGGCACCGAAAGCGGCCCACCCGTCGCGCCCACAAACGCCTGCCAGGCCGGTGCCATAAACGCCCGGGGCGGCTGGGGCGGCAACTGGCGGCGGGTGCCGGTCAGCAAGTCGCGCACCACCAGCAGGGCGGCGAAGAAGTCGTCGCCGGTGAAGGCGTTCTCCCAGTCCAGGTCGGCCAGCAGCGGGGCCGAAAAGCGCTTGATGGCCGCGTAATGGGCTTCGAGAAACTCCAGGTAGGAGCGCTTGGCGGGCTGCGTCAGGGCCTGGGCGGTGGCCAGGGCCTGCTGCAGTTCGGCCCGGGGGACGCGGGCGTAAATCTGCGCCCGCAGGTCTTCCCCGGGCACGTGCGCTTCGTCGAGCAGCAGGCCCACGGCGTGGCCCAGCGTGGCCAGCACCTGGTCTTTGGCGCGGGCCGTGGCGCGCTGGTACTCCTCCATTTCCCGGCGCGCCCGCGCCAGGGCCGTTTCCCAGTATTCGTCCGCCATCTTCAGCACCAGGTCGGTGAGTTCGAGCAGCATCTCGCGGCCAAAAGCCAGCAGCAGCGGGTAGCGCTTGGCCGGGGCCAGGCGCTGCAGCGCCTGGTTGCTGCGGTGGCGGGCCAGGCCCGCCAACCGCTTTTGCCGGTTCGGGTGCAGGGCCGCCAGGTTCCACTCGCCCGCCCCCAGCGCCCGCAAAAAGCGCAGCTTGTCCAGCGTGGCGCGGATGGTGGCCGGCGTGCTGCGGGTGGGCGGCTGCAGGAGCCAGCCGTGGCGGGTGCGCCGCTCCGGGTCCTCCACCACGAGCAGGGCATCGAGCTGCGCCTCCACGGTGGGCGTGAGCACCGGGGCCAGCCGACGGTACGTTTCCGTGTGCGCTTGCTCCACGAGCGAGCCAATCAGGCGCTCCAGCTCCACTACGGACGGGCGCACCAACTGCTGCTGGCGCAGTCGTTGGCAGGCCAGTTCCAGCAGCACCCGCTCCTGGTCGTGCGCAAGCGCCTGCTCCAGCAGCCACGCTTCCAGCACCGGCGTATCGAGCAGTGGCTGCCAGCGCCGCCAGCCCAGGTGCCCGAGTACCTGTTGAAAGTGTTCGTACACGGTGGCCTCGCGCTGGCCGTAGGCGGAAAATACGCCGGCATCCACAGCCAGTTGTACCGCCACAAAGTCGAGTAGGACGGCGGGCACCTGCGTCCACCAGCGCTCGGGCAAGTGGGCGAACACGCGCAGCACGACCAACTGCACGGCGCACCCGAGCCGGTTGACGTCCCGGCGTTGCCCGCGTAGCAGGTGCTGGTCGGCCTCCGACAGCTGGCCGTGCTGGCGCAACGCGCCTTCCGGCACGGAGGAGGGCAACTGCTGGTAGCGGAGGCGCTCGGCCTCGGAGAGAAAGGTAGCGGGCATGGGGCGGCAAAAAGGTGTCTCGCGAAACGGCCGTTTTAGCGGCCCACCCGCTTCGGCTTTCTGACGAGTCGAAAAGCTACCAAAGATTGTCTCATTTCCTGTTCTCACCAATCAACGGCTCGCTATCTTCGCCCCCATTGACTTCTTGAGAATAATGGCGATGATTTTCGGCTATGCCCGCGTGAGTACCTCCGACCAGCACCTACACCTGCAGACCGATGCCTTGCAGGCCTACGGCTGCGTGGAGGTGGCCCAGGAGAAAGTGTCCTCGGTGAAAGAACGCCCGGCCCTGCAGCACCTGCTGACCCGGCTGCGGCCCGGCGATACGCTCGTGGTCTGGAAACTCGACCGGCTGGGCCGCTCGCTCAAGGACCTGGTCGCGTTGGTGACCGGGTTTCAGGACCAGGGGGTGCACTTCGTCAGCCTGCAGGACCACCTGGACACGACCACGGCCCAGGGCCGGCTCATGTTTAACCTGTTTGCCTCGCTGGCCGAGTTTGAGCGCGACATCATCCGCGAACGAACCAAGGCGGGACTGACGGCGGCCCGCGCCCGCGGCCGGCAGGGCGGCCGGCCCAAGGGGCTGTCGAAGGAGGCCCTCTCCAAAGCCCAGGCGGCGAAGACCCTCTACCTGCAGCAGGACAAGACCGTAGCCGAAATCGGCCAGCTCCTCGGCGTGGGCCGCGCCACCATTTACCGTTACCTCGCCCACTTGGGGGTCCCCACGGGGCAGTTACCACCCGTGTCTGGCAATTAATTGCTTCCCCTGGCTCATGGAAGGTGCCGAGGTGCAACTAGCCAGCTGCGCGAGGTATCTGATTCTCTAGAAACTCACTTTTTCCTTATGCTACCGCTTCGTTACCTGCCACTCATTACCCTACTCGGGTTGTTTAGTCTGCCAGGAAAGGCGCAATCGCGGGTCAAAAAGTATGTGCAAGCGCACGTGGCCCCTATTGTTTCCATTCAGCCCGACTACAACGACAACGCGGATTTAGCCGTGGTAGGACAGGCCATCGGCGAGGCCCGCATTGTGATGCTGGGGGAGCAGGACCATGGAGATGGCGCGACCTTCTTGGCCAAAAGTCGGCTGGTGCGCTACCTGCATGAGCAGAAGGCCTTCACGGTACTCGCCTTTGAGGGCGACCTGTTTGCGCTAAATCACGGCTGGGAGCAGGTAGCCACGGCGGCTGACCGGCAGGCAGCCTTTTTGCACACCACTATTCACCCCTACTGGGCTGGCTGCCAGCAATGTGACCATTTGTTGTACGAGTACGTGCCCCATACTACGCGCAGCGCACGTCCCCTGCGTATCACCGGCTTTGACAATCAACTCTACTCGGACTACAGTCGACAACAGTTTCCAACTTATTTCCACACTTACTTAGTGCACCACCGCTTGCCCTTTCTGCAGACCACCACTTACCGGCATTTCTTTCGGCCCTTTTTAGACACGCTGCTGGTGTCCAGCAATTTCATCACCGGGAAGCTGGATTTGGATAATCCAGATAAGGCACGGGCTATTAAGGCTATTAAGGATAAAAGAGGCAAATTAAGGCGTTTTGAAACGTGTCTGGATACCCTCACGGCGCAATTGCCAGTGACCGACGGCACGCCCGCCGAAGCGTTTAACCGGCTGCTCCTGCGCAATCTTTATGCCCTTGCGCAGGAAAGCGCGGTGTACACGGAGGACCGCACGGCCACCTACAATGTGCGCGATGCCCAGATGGCCGCGAACCTAGACTGGTTAGCCAATACGCAGTTCAAGAACGAAAAAATCATCGTGTGGGCCGCCAGTGCCCACCTAGTGAAAGGCCGGGGGAGCGACTACTTGGTGCAGTCTCGGTTCACCCCCGCTGAGCAAGCGCAACTGCGCGCCGATAACGAGGCGTTGCATCCCATGGGACAGGTATTCATGGACCTCCCGCACAATCGTCAGCAAACGTATATCGTCGGCTTTATCTCTCGTATGGGCAGCAGCCAGCGCACGGTTGCCGCAACGGCTACTGCGCTAAGCCCACCTGTTAAAAACAGTTTGGAAAGCTGGCTACCTGCTAACCTGGCCTATGGCTTCCTGGATTTCCAACCGTTACGGGCGCAACTCGTGGGCCAACCGCCCGAGTATTTTGCCATGCAAGGCATCCGGCACCAAACGCAGTATGCGAATTGGCCCAATTTCTTCGATGGTATTTTCTACGTGCAGACAATGACCCCCTGCACTAAAACAAATTTTACGCCCAGTAAATGAATGCCAACTGCTGAGCTTACCTGGCTTAGCGTAGAATTATGTCCACTTGCTAAAAGAACCCCATGTAGAGCGTCTTCTCCTCGGGATGCGTAAACACCACGCCGGAAACCTGCCCGAGCATTTCCCCCGCAACCGCCATGACGGCGTCGCTGCCGTGCTGGCCCGGCGTCTGGGTCAGCGAAACGCCGTTGAAAGTAGCGCCCTGAATCAGGCGCACATCGGTGAAGCCCTGCGAGCGAATCAGCGCCTGGTCCTGGGCGTGCTGGGTGAAGACGGGCAGGTGCTTGGGCAACTGGGCACTGGCGGCCTCGTCCCAGTGGTCGAAGTGGGTGTGGGTGACCACCACGGCGTCGACCTGCGTGTAGTCCTGCACCGGGCCGGGCAAGCCAACGGTGGGGTTGCTCAGGTGGCTGTTGGGGGTGCCGGGCAGCCCGGGGAAGACGCCCTGGTCGGCGAACATGGGGTCAATGAGAAATTTAACGCCGGCGTAGTCCAGGCGAAGCGTTGAGTGGCGAACCAGTTGAAGCTGCATGAGAAGTGGGGTAAAGTGAAAAATTCAGGACTGTTTGGTCCAGTAAAAGGCAAAAAAAAGAGCTACCTGTCCAGACAGGTAAAGAGGAGCTGCTGCGCGTCGTCCAGCTGCTGGCGGCGATAACCCGCCCGGGCCATGACCTGCAAGCCGGGGAAAGCCAACACCAGGAGCCGGGCCAGCTCCCGGGCCGGGCGCGGGCTGGCCACCGAGCCATCCTGCTGGCCACGTTCAATCGCTTGGGTCAATACTTCCTCCATCTGCTGCAAGTCCTCGACCACTCGTTGCCGCACCGCGGGGTCGTGCGGGGCCAGTTCCACCGCTTGGTTGATGCTCATGCAGCCCAGCAAGGGTTCGTTTGAATTGACGTCGGCAAACAGCGAGTGGAAAAAGGTCTCGATGGCCCGGCGGGCGGGCTGCTGCTGCAGCACCCGGTGTGCGTCGCGGGCCCGGGCCTGCCGGTAGGCGTCAAAAGCCGCAAGGAACAAGTCGCGCTTGCCCCCAAAGGTGGCGTAGAGGCTGCTTTTGCTCAGGCCCGTGGCGGCCAGCAAATCGGTCAGGGAAGTCGCCTCGTAGCCCTTGCGCCAGAACGCCCGCATGGCCTGGTGCAGCGCTTCCGTGGTATCAAATTCCTGGGGACGTGACATTAGCTGGTGAGGTGAGCAAAGCGGGCTGGACTGACTTTGGGCCGGCAAGTTACGATTAAGAACCGTTCGGTCCAAAACTTAGTTCCGACAGGCGATTAAGGGAGCAACACGTTGCCGGTTGCGTCTAGCCCGCACAGAAGCCCCCACTCGTTTAACTCGTATGATTGCGATGCCTTTCGGTGAAGGGCAGCTGGCGCAGGAAGCAGGGTCACCACGTTTAACCAAACGCGCGGCTGCGGCCTTGACGTTGCTACAAAGAAAGCGTGCCCTGCTTCCGTTTTGCCTGAAGACTGCACAGTATGGAGGGAACCTAAGCCGCGTGCGGGTATCCCGTATTTGTACGAGACAAGTTGTGGCAAAACCCTGGCCGGCTGATGGTTTAATCTGCTTACTGCTTGCCCAATGCCCTCCGCAAAACCCCTGATTCCCCCGCTCAAGTACGTTGTCGGAATCGACATTGCCAAGAGCTCCTTTGTCGCCTGCTTTGGCCAGGTGGACGGCCACCAGCAGTTGCTCTTTGGCAAGGAAACTACCTTTGAAAACACGCTGGGCGGCTTTGCCAGCCTGCTCAGCTGGGTGGCCCGGCAGCAAGCGGTTGCCGTTCCGCTGTGGTTTGTGGTCGAAGCCACCGGCGTCTACTACGAGGAGCTAGCGTACTTTTTAGCCGATCAGCAGCAGCTACTCAGCGTGCTGTTGCCCAATAAGGTGAAGCATTTTGCCCGCAGCACGGAACTCAAAAGCAAGACCGACCAGCTGGACGCGCGCTTGCTCTGCCGGTTGGGTCTGGAGCGGGCGCTGCCTGCCTGGCAGCCGCCCACGCCGGCGCTGCGGCAGCTGCGGGCCCTGGCCCGCGAGCGGCAGGTGCTGACCAAGCAAGGGGCGCAGCTCAAAGCCCGCGTACATGCTTACCAGCATAGCTACCAGCCCGATAGCCGAACATTGGCACGCCTGGCGGCCCAGCAGCAACTTATCCTGCAGCAGTTGGCAGCGCTGGACCAGGACCTGACGGAACTGCTGGCGGCCGAGCCGGAGCTGGCGCGCAAGTTGACGCAGTTGACGAGCATTCCCGGCATTGGGCTGACGACAGCCATCATCGTGGTAGCCGAAACCAGCGGCTTTGCCCTGGTCGAGAATGAGCGTCAACTCGCTTCCTATGCCGGCCTGGACGTGGTGCAGCGGCAAAGCGGCCTCTCGGCGCATGCCACCCGCATTTCCAAGCGCGGCAACACGCGCCTGCGCACGGCGCTCTATTTGCCCGCGCTCAGCAGCCTGCGCCATAACCCGCGGCAAATCGCCTTTTATGCCCGTTTGCGTACGCGTCACCCCAGCGGCAAGCCGGGCGTCATTGCTGTCATGCGCAAACTGCTCGTGCTCTGCTACTCGCTCTGGAAAAACGATCAAGCGTATAATCCCGACTATCCCACGGCCCACCAGAGCAGACATGAAATAGCCCCGGCCACAGAAGTGAGCCGAGGCTACACAGGATGAACGCGCACGCCCTCCTTGAGGAAGTCGAAGATAAATAAATGCGGCCTAGCCCTTGCTTGCCATCACAGTATCTTTTGTACCAAACTTTTAACCAAGGCCAAACTCAGCGAGGATGAGCTCATAAAGAGTGGGTACCATGCCAGGGGCTCTGGTTTCGCTGGCGTTCGGCCCTGTCGTCGGGACGCGATGAGACAACAGACTCGGCCACAAGCAGGCAGCAAACGTCAACTACATACTTAAAAGCCGTGCTGTTTTGCCGGAAACCAGCTTTCCGGCAAAATACCAACTGGACGGTTTCGCAGGGGCTATCCTGACGCAAACCATTTCTTAGCGAGTAGGCAAACCATTGAGCAGCAAAATGAGTATTTAGGCTACCTTAAATAAATATTTAGGGCAGCCTAAATATTGTACCTTGCCGGCTCACCCTATCCCTCCTGCTATGGAAACTTTACTCATGCCCCCGGCGCCGCTGCCGGTAACGCCGGCCCCGGTCGCCGCCGAGCCCGGCTGGCGCAAGCCGCGCAACGCGCCTTCGCTGCGCGAAGTGTACGCTTCCATCAAGGTGCCGCCGGCCAGCGCCTCGTTCTGGCGCAAGCTGTTTGCCTTCTGGGGGCCCGGTTTGATGGTGGCCGTGGGCTACATGGACCCCGGCAACTGGGCCACCGACCTGGCCGGCGGCTCGCGCTACGGCTACACCCTGCTGTCTGTGATTTTAATTTCCAACCTGTTCGCCATGCTGCTGCAGCACCTGGCGGCCAAGCTGGGCATCGTCACGGGCCGCGACCTGGCCCAGGCTTGCCGCGACCACTACTCCAAGCCCGTAGCCATGGTGCTCTGGGTGCTCTGCGAAATTGCCATCGCCGCCTGCGACCTGGCCGAGGTTATTGGCTCGGCCATTGCCCTGAACCTGCTTTTCGGTCTGCCCCTGAGCTGGGGCGTGGTGCTCACGGTGCTCGACGTGCTGGTGGTGCTCTACTTCCAGAACAAGGGCTTTCGGGTTATTGAGAGCATCGTGGCGGGCCTCATCGTCATCATCTTTGGCTGCTTCGTGTACGAAATCATCGTCTCGAACCCGGACTACATGGCCATGCTCGGCGGGCTGGTGCCCCGCCCCGAAGTGGTGACCAACCCGCAGATGCTTTACATCGCCATCGGCATACTGGGGGCCACCGTGATGCCGCACAACCTGTATCTGCACTCCAGCATCGTGCAAACCCGCCAGATTGAGCAGACCGAGCCCGGCAAGCGCATGGCCATCAAGTTCGCCACCATCGACTCGACGGTGGCCTTGTTTCTGGCCTTCTTCGTGAACGCCGCCATCCTGGTCACGGCCGCCGCGACCTTCCACAAGACGGGCATGTACAACGTGGCCGACATCAACGACGCCCACAAGTTGCTCACGCCGGTGCTCGGGGCAGGCGCGGCCAGCATGCTCTTCGCGGTGGCCCTGCTGGCGGCGGGCCAGAACTCCACGCTCACCGGCACGCTGGCCGGGCAAATTGTGATGGAAGGCTTCCTCAACATCAGGCTCAAGCCCTGGCTGCGGCGCCTGGTTACCCGCAGCATTGCCGTGGTACCGGCCCTGATTGTAACGCTCATTTACGGCGAGAAGGGTACCGGCCAGCTGCTGGTGCTCAGCCAGGTGATTCTGTCTTTGCAGCTCAGTTTTGCCGTGGTGCCGCTGGTGCTCTTCACCAGCAGCCGGGCCAAGATGGGCGTGTTTGCCAACGGCCTGCTGGTCAACGCTACGGCCTGGACCGTGTCGGGCATCATCATCGCCCTGAACGTGTACCTGCTCGTGCAGACTTTTTTCGGCTAGGCTAACGCCTGGCTACTGGTTGGTTTCGCCGGGGCCCTGGTCCCGGGACGCCCTCTCCTTGCCTTTTAGCTCCGGTGTTCTATGCGTGCATTTCGACTTCTCTCCCTGGGCCTGCTGCTGACCGGTGGCCTGTCCGCGCTGGCGCAAGCCCCCACCGGGCTGCCCGCCCCGGACCCCGCCGGCGTGGACACGCTGCGGGCCCGCAAACGGGTTTACACCTTGTTCAAGCCCGTGCCCGGGGCCCTGATGCGGCCGCTGAGCACCGACC
This sequence comes from Hymenobacter sp. J193, assembly GCF_024700075.1. Classification (NCBI taxonomy): domain Bacteria; kingdom Pseudomonadati; phylum Bacteroidota; class Cytophagia; order Cytophagales; family Hymenobacteraceae; genus Hymenobacter; species Hymenobacter sp. J193. The sequence goes on along the minus strand of NZ_JAJONE010000004.1, from coordinate 135,525 downwards.
GGCCCGACGCCACGGAAAGCGCCTACTCGGTGGACGCGGGCCACTTCCAGCTGGAAACCGACGTGCTGCGCCTGGGCCGCTCCCGCTTAGCGGGGCAGGCGGTTGCGCAACAGGAGCTGGGGTTCAACCACGCCAACCTGAAAATGGGGCTCACCCACAACGTGGACCTGCAGGTAGTGGTCGAGTCCTACACCGTGCAGACGGAGGGCGAGGGCGACACGGGCACCCGGCGGGCGGGCTTCGGCGACGTGACCGTGCGGCTCAAGCGCAACCTGTGGGGCAACGACGGGGGCCCCACGGCCTTTGCCCTGATGCCCTTCGTGAAGCTGCCCACGGGCCGCAGCTGCGGCAACGGCGCCTGGGAGGGCGGCATCGTTACGCCGTTCTCGGTGCAGCTGCCCCACGATTTTACCCTGGGCACGCAGTTTCAGGCCACTTTCAACCGCGACAGCGAAGCCCGGGAGCACTTCCTGGAGCTGGCGCCCACGCTAACGGTGGGCCACGATTTGTACAAGACCCTGGGGGGCTTCGTGGAAATTGCCACCGCCTGGGACACCCGGGGCCGCGCTTGGAGCGCCACGCTCAACGGCGGGCCCGTGCTGCGCCTGGGCGAGAACCTGCAGCTGGACACGGGCATCAACCTGGCCCTGACCAAAGACACGCCCACCACGTACTTTCTCGGATGTAGCTTCCGGCGCTAGCAGTTCATGCCTCTTGCCGGCCCGGCCATGGAAATCTATCACGCCCGCATCACCGACGCCCAGCGCATCCTGACGGCCCTGGACCTGCCCGCGCCGCTGCGCAGCAAGCTGGCCGGGCTGACCCTGCTGGCCCTGGCCGGGGTAGGCCCGGACACGCCGTGGACCGCAGCCAGCGACGAACGCAAGGGCATGGCCCGCGGCATTCGCGACTTCATGCGCACGGCATACGGCTGGCGCGAAGCATCCACCGAGCACTCGTTCCTGCTCATGCGCGAACAGGTGCTGCGGCCGCTGGTGGCCACGGGCCTGGTGTTGCGCAACCCCGACAACCCCACGCTGGCCTGCACCAGTCCCCGGCTGCACTTTGCCCTGACCCCGGCGCTGGTCCCGCTGCTGCGGGCTTTCGGTACTCCGCACTGGGAGAATGCCCTGGTTGTCTTTCAGCAAACGGGGGAGTGCGGGCCTGGAGCTTCACCCGAAGGTTAGCCAATCCAACTAATGGGCTGGAGAGGGAACCTTCGCCGGCGATTAGCGGTAAAAGCAGCTCCGGCCCCCGGGAATTGTTACCTTCGCCGCATCATGCGCCTGCTCAGCCTGTTTTTTGCCTGCTACTTCGCGTTGCTCTCCTGCATGACTTGCACGGACGAGGTGACCGTGTGCCAGGACCAGGCCCAATCGACGGTGGCCGCGGCCACGCATTCGGACTGCAGCACGGACGCGCTGGGCGACTGGTGCTCGCCGCTCTGCCAGTGCCACTGCTGCGGCGGGGTAGTGGTAACGCTAACCAGTGGCGCCCTGGCCATGTACCCCCAGGTGACCGAGTGGGGCAGCAGCCCCCAACACGGCCGGCTGATTGTGGGCGTTCCGACCCGGGACTTCGGGGCCGTGTGGCAGCCGCCCCAGGCCTAACCCTTTCCTCTTTTTCCTGCTGACCACCCTCTCCGGGCGGCCAACTCCCGAGCGGAGTTGACCCGTCGGAGCTTGTCAACGCGTGGCGTTGGCTCCCGGGTGCGTTCCATCCCCGCCGTTCCCGCTTTAGCAGCCGGAACCGCCGGGTCGCAGGGTCTTTTTCGAAAGTGTTAGACCTAACCCCCACAGCAACGGATGTTTGACCGGCTGATTCATTTTTCCATTCACAACAAGCTCATTATCGGAATCCTGACCCTGGCCCTGGTGGCCTGGGGCGGCTATTCCCTGAGCCGGCTGCCGATTGACGCGGTACCCGACATCACCACCAACCAGATTGTCGTCTACACGGTGGCTCCCTCGCTAGCGGCCAGTGACATCGAGCGCCTCGTGTCGTTCCCCGTCGAGCAGAGCCTGGCCACCATCCCCAACCGCGAGGAAGTGCGCTCCTTCTCCCGCTTCGGCCTCTCGGTCGTGACCATCGTCTTCGAGGACGGCGTGGACATCTACTGGGCCCGCCAGCAGGTGGCCGAGCGCCTGCGCGAAGCCGAGAGTCAAATACCAGAGAGCATCGGCCGGCCGGAAATGGCCCCGGTCAGCACCGGCCTGGGCGAGGTGTACCAGTACCTGGTGCGCGCCAAGCCCGGCTTCGAGAAGAAGTACGACGCCCGCGAGCTGCGCACCATTCAGGACTGGATCGTGCGGCGCCAGCTGCTAGGCACGCCCGGCGTGGCCGACGTGGCCAGCTTCGGCGGCCAGCTCAAGCAGTTCGAAATCCGGCTCGACCCCACCCGCCTGCGCTCGCTGGGCGTCACCACCGAGCAGGTGTACCAGGCCGTGTCGCGCAACAACCAGAACGCCGGCGGCGCCTACCTCGACCAGAAGCCCACCGCCTATTTCATTCGCACCGAGGGCCTGGCCGAAAACGCCGCTGACCTGGGCAACATCGTTGTGCGCAATACTGAAGGCGGCCTGCCCGTGCTCGTGCGCGACGTGGCCGACGTGCGCCTGGGCTCGGCCGTGCGCTACGGCGCCATGACTCGTAACGGAGAGGGCGAAGTGACCGGCGGCATCGTGCTCATGCTCAAGGGGGCCAACGCCAACGACGTCATCAAGGATGTGAAAACCCGCATGCTGACGGTGGAGAAGTCCCTGCCCGAGGGCGTGGCCATCGACGTGTACCTGGACCGCTCCGAGCTGGTGGGCCGCGCCATTGGCACGGTGAAAACCAACCTGATTGAGGGCGCCCTGATTGTGCTCTTCGTGCTCATCCTGTTTCTGGGCAACTGGCGCGCCGGCCTGGTCGTGGCCTCGGTCATTCCGCTGGCCATGCTCTTTGCCATCGCCATGATGCGCCTGTTCGGCGTGTCGGGCAACCTGCTCTCGCTCGGGGCCATCGACTTCGGCCTGGTAGTGGACGGCGCCGTCATCATCGTCGAAGCCATCGTGCACCGCCTGCACGGCGGGCAGCTGCGGGTGCCGGGCAACCGTCTTAGCACCGACCAGATGAACGAGGAAACCTACCACGCGGCCAGCAAAATCCGCTCCTCGGCGGCGTTTGGCGAAATCATCATCCTCATCGTGTACCTGCCCCTGCTAGCGTTGGTCGGCATCGAGGGCAAGATGTTCCGGCCCATGGCCCAGACCGTGGCCTTTGCCATCATCGGCGCGTTTATCCTGAGCCTGACCTACGTGCCCATGATGTCGGCGCTGGCCCTGAGCCGCTCGACGGAAGTGAAGCCCAACTTTTCCGACCGCATGATGCGCTGGCTCGAAGCCCGCTACCGCCCGCTGCTGGAATGGGCATTGAGGCGTAAAGCCGTAGTGCTCACCTCCGCGGTGGCGCTGTTCGTGGGCTCCATCCTGTTGTTCCGCACCCTGGGCGGGGAGTTCATCCCGCAGCTCTCGGAAGGCGACTTTGCCATTGAGCTGCGCACCCTCACCGGGTCCTCGCTGAGCTACACCGTGGACCGGAGCCTGCAGGCCGGGGCCATCCTGCAGAAGCAGTTTCCCGAAGTCAAGGAGGTCGTGGCCAAAATCGGCGCGGCCGAGATTCCCACCGACCCCATGCCCGTGGAGGCGGCCGACGTGATGGTGATTCTGGAAAAAGACCAGGACAAGTGGACCTCCGCCAAAACCCAGGAGGAGCTGGCCGGCAAGATGGCCGAGGCGTTGAGCGTGATTCCCGGCGTAACCTTCGGTTTCCAGCAGCCCATTCAGATGCGCTTCAACGAGCTTATCAGCGGCGCCAAGCAGGACGTGGTGCTGAAGATTTACGGCGAGGACCTGCAGCAGCTGGCCTCCTACGCCGAGCGGGCCGCCCGCCTGGTACGCCAGGTCGAAGGGGCTGAGGACGTATACGTGGAGCAGGTCACCGGCTTGCCCCAAATCGTGGTCAAGCTCGACCGCAACCGCCTGGCTCGCTTCGGCCTCAACGCCGAAGACGTGAACCGCACGGTGCAAACCGCCTTTGCAGGCCAGACCGCCGGCCAGCTCTTCGAGCAGGAGCGCCGCTTCGACGTGGTGCTGCGCCTGGCCCCCGAACTGCGCCAGAATATCGGCAACGTGCGTCAGCTGCTGGTGGCCACCCCCGGCGGCGAGCAGATTCCGCTGGAGCAGGTAGCCGCGGTGGACTTGTTGGAAGGCCCCAACCAGATTCAGCGGGATGACGCCAAGCGCCGCATCACCGTGGCCTTCAACGTGCGGGGCCGCGACGTGGAAAGCGTGGTGACCGAGCTGCAGGGCAAAGTGGACCAGCAACTGCAGCTCGCGCCAGGGTACTACACCACCTACGGCGGCCAGTTCGAAAACCTGCGCAAGGCCTCCGAGCGGCTCAGCATCGCTGTGCCGGTAGCCTTGCTGCTGATTTTCGTGCTCTTGTTCTTCACGTTCAAATCGTTCAAGCAGTCCATCCTCATTTTCACGGCCATTCCGCTCTCGGCCATCGGCGGGGTGCTGGCGCTCTGGCTGCGGGGCATGCCCTTCAGCATCTCGGCCGGCGTGGGCTTCATTGCGCTGTTCGGCGTGGCCGTGCTCAACGGCATCGTGCTCATCGGCTACTTCAACCAGCTCAAAGAGGAAGGGCGCACCGACGTGTTTGCCCGCATTCTGGAAGGCACCCAGGTGCGCCTGCGGCCGGTGCTGATGACGGCCACCGTGGCCTCGCTGGGCTTTTTGCCCATGGCCTTGTCACAGTCGGCGGGGGCCGAAGTGCAACGGCCACTGGCCACCGTCGTCATCGGCGGGCTGGTCACGGCCACGCTGCTGACCCTGCTGGTCTTACCGGTGCTCTACGCCCTGTCCGAGCGCAACAGCAAAGCCAAGGAAGAAGAGCAGCCGCAGCGCACGCCGGCCGTGCCGGTGTCGCTGGTGTTGCTCGTGCTGGGTGGATTGCTGGCCGCCGCGCCCGCCCGGGCGCAGGGTCCACTGACCTCCACCCAGGCCGTGGGTCAAGCCTTGCAGGCCAACGGCACGGTGCAGGGAGCCCAGCGCGCCCTGGAAGCCCAGCAGGCCTTACGCCGTACGGCCTTCGACGTGGGCCGCACCACCATCCTGGGTACCTATGGCCAGGTGAACTCCCCGCTCTCCGACAACGTGCTGAGCATCGGCCAGTCGCTGGCCCTGCCCGGCTACTACCGGGCCCAGGCTGGTTTGAGCCAGGCCCAGATTGGGGGCCGGGAGCAGCAACTGGCCCAGGTGCAGGCTGAACTGCGCCGGCAGGTGCGCCTGAGCTACGAGCGGGCCGTGCACGCCCGGCACCGCCTGCGCACCCTGCGCGGGCAGGACAGCATCTATACCGAGTTTCTGCGCGCGGCCCAGCTGCGCTTCAAAACCGGAGAGGTGGCCCGCCTGGAGCCCGCCAACGCCCTGATTCAACAAGGCGAGACGCAGAACCTATTGGCCCAGGCCCGGGCCGACTACGCCGTGGCCCAGCGCCAGCTGCAGGCCCTACTGCAAACCAACGGGCCCGTCGCCATTGCCGACAGCGTTCTGCGCTTGCTGCCCGCCCCCGGGGGAACCGTGGATACGGCAACGTTAGCAGCCACCCCGCAGGCGCGGGTGCTGCAGCAGCAGATTGCCGAGCGCCGCGCCGAAACCCGGGTGGAGCAAGCCCAAGGGCTGCCCCAGGTGACGGTGGGCTACACCAACCAGTCGCTGCGGGGCACCTACGAGGTGGACGGGCGCGCGCAGACCTACGGCACCGGCGACCGGTTCCAGAGCGTGCAGGCCGGCGTGGCCATCCCACTGCTGCGCGGCCCTCAGAAAGCCCGCGTGCAGGCCGCCAAGCTGCAGGAGCAAGTCGCCACCACCGCTTATCAGCGCTACCAGGCCGAAGCCGCCGCCCAGCTCGATGAGCTGCGCCTGCGCCTGGCGGAGCAGCAGCGCCGGGTGCAGTTCTACGAGCAGACCGGCCTGCCCCAGGCCGCCGTCATCGTGCGCCTGAGCCAGCGGGCCTACAAGGCCGGCGAGACCACTTACTCCGAGCTGCTGCTCAACCTGGAGCGTGCCCTGAGCGTGCGCACGGCCTACCTCGACGCCCTGCTCCAGCACAACCAAACCGCCATCGACCTGGACTACCTGCTCGGCACTGCCGCCCAGTAAAGTCTCATCCACTCTTTGACTTGACCCGATTTCCATGAATAAGATTGCATCCCTACTCCTGCTGCTCAGCCTAACCCTGGCCGGCTGCGGTGCTGACAAGAAAGAAACCGCGGAGGCCGAACCCGCTGCCAAAGGCCAGGAATCCGGTGAAGCCGGTGAAGCCGAAGAAGCTTCCGATATGGTGACCCTCTCCGCGGCCGAACAGCAGGCCGCGGGCCTGAAAACCGCCCGCCTGACCGATCGGCCCATGGGCGCAGGGCTGGCCGTGACCGGCACCCTGGACGTGCCCCCAGAAAGCACCGTCAACATCACGGCCCCACTGGGCGGCTTCGTGGAGAATACGGAGCTGCTGCAGGGGGCCCGCGTGCGCAAGGGCGAGGTGCTGGCCACCATCCGCAACCCCGAGTTCGTGACCCTGCAGCAAGACTACCTCGAAACCCGCGCCCGCCTCGACTACGCCCGCACCGAGCTGGCCCGCCAAAAAGAACTCTACGAGCAGGAAGTAGCCCCCCAGAAAAACTACCAGCGCGCCCAGGCCGATTATCGGGCCCTGCAGGTGCAAACCAACGCCCAGGCGGCCCGGCTGCGGTTGGCCGGCCTACCCGTGGGTGGGCGCATCGTCACCACGGCCAGCCTCCGTGCCCCGCGGGCGGGCTTCGTGCGCACGGTCAACGTCACGGTGGGGCAGGCCGTGACGGCCACCGATGCCCTGTTTGAAATCGTGGACCCTGAGCACCTGCACGTGGAGCTTACCGTCTTCGAGCGCGACGTGGCCCGGGTGCAGAAGAACCAACTCATTCGCTTTACGCTGGCCAGCGACTCCGCCGGCTCGCGCCGCGAGCGCACGGCCCGCGTCTACCTGGTCGGTAAGGCCATTGGCGAGGACCGCACGGTGCGCGTGCACGGCCATTTGGACCAGGAAAACGACCCCGCCCTGCTGCCCGGCCTCTACGTGCGGGCCCTGATTGAAACCGGCCGCACCCAGGCCCCGACCTTGCCCGACGCGGCCCTGGTCCGCTTCGAGGGCAAGAACTACGCCTTTGCCGTGGAAGCCGCCGGCCGCTACCGCCTGGTGCCGGTAACCCTGGGCCGCAGCGAGGACAACTTCACCGAAGTCACCCTGCCCGAAGGAGTGGCGGCCACGACCACCTTCGTCACGGACGGCGCCTACTCGCTGCTGGCCAAGATGAAAAACGCCGAAGAGGAAGAATAGCCGCGCGGCCGGCAAACGCGTTCAATCCACCTTATCCCAACCGATGAGCTACCTGCAGCCCCTGTTCCTGTTTTTTCTCGCCGGCCTCTGCGAAATCGGGGGCGGCTACCTGATGTGGCAGTGGCTCAAAGCGGACCGTCCGGCCTGGGTAGGATTGCTGGGGGCCGGGCTGCTCGTCGCGTACGGCTGGGTGGCCACGTGGCAATCCACTTCTTTCGGCAAGACCTACGCCGTGTACGGCGGCGTGTTCGTCGTCATGTCAATTGCCTGGGCCTGGTACTTCGACGGCTTCCGGCCCGACCGGTTCGATGTGTTGGGCGGGACGGTTATCATGCTCGGCCTGGCCGTTATCCTGTTCTGGCCCCGTTCGTAACTCGTATGTTGGAACTCCTCACCGGTGCTTTGGTGCTCAGCTTGCTGCACGCCGCCATTCCCAACCACTGGGCGCCCGTGCTGGCCGTGGCGCGCGCCGAGGGCTGGCCCCTGCGGCGGGCGGTGGGGGTGACGATGGTGGCCGGGCTGGCCCACGTGCTCAGCACCGTGGGCATCGGGCTGGCCCTGGGGCTGCTCGGCTGGCGCCTTTCGGCCCGCTTCGAGCAGTTTGCCGGTTGGGTGGCGCCGCTGCTGCTCATCGTTATTGGCGTGCTGTACGCCTTTTCCGGGCCCGGCCACACCCACCCCGACCCGCGGCCGGTGCGCCAGCGCACGCCGCGCCGGCGGGTGGTGCTGGGGCTGGCCGCCACCATGTTCCTGGCCCCCTGCCTGGAAATCCAGACCTTCTTTCTGGCCGCCGGCACCCACGGCCCGGCCGCGCTGGCCCTGCTCATGAGCGTGTACCTGCTGGCCTCCGTGTCGGCCATGTGCGCGCTGGTAGCGCTGGCCCACCGCGGCCTGGGCCGCCTCAACGTGGACGGGCTCGCCCAACACGAGCGGCGCCTGACCGGCGCGGTGCTCGTGCTGGTGGGCGTGGCCGGCTTTTTCGTGGACTGGTAGCCCCGGGCTGCCCGCCGCCTTACTCTTACCCCTGACATTCTTATTCCCATGCCTGACCCAACCTCCCCCAACACCGACGAAGAGCTCAACACCGCCAAGCAGGCGAAGCTCGAAAACGTGGGCGCCCTGAGCCGCGACCAGCTCACGCCCGAAGCCGCCGCCGCGCCCGAAGGCCACGACGTGCCCGGCCACGACCACAGCGACCACGAAGGCCACGACCACCCCGCCGGCAAAAAGGTCGTGGACCTGGCCGGCCAGGCTGCCGACGAGCACGCCGGCCACGACCACGCCAGCGGCGACGACCACGACCACGGCCCGGTGGGTGCCAACCCCTACCTGTGGCCCGGCGTGGCCCTGGCCCTGCTGCTGGGCGGCCTGGCCCTGGACTACTACGACGTAACCTGGTTTACTAAATACGTGCGCCTGGCCTGGTACGGGGTGGCCTTTCTGCTTGTGGGCTGGAAGGTGATGAAAGCCGCCGTGCTCAGCATCCCCTCGGGCAACGTGTTCAACGAGTTTCTGCTCATGAGCATCGCCACGCTCGGGGCCTTTGCCATCGGGGAGTACCCGGAGGGCGTGGCCGTGATGCTGTTTTACACCGTGGGCGAGCTGTTTCAGGACGCGGCCGTGAACCGCGCCAAGCGCAGCATCCGGGCCCTGCTCGAAATCCAGGCCACCGAAGTCACCGTCATCCGCAACGGGCAGCCGCTGGTGCTCGACCCCAAGGAGGTAGTAGTCGGCGACACCATCGAGGTGAAGCCGGGCGAAAAAGTGGCCCTGGACGGCACGCTGACCAAGGGCCCGGCTTCTTTCAACACCGCCGCCCTGACCGGGGAGTCCGTGCCCCAGACCAAGCAGGCCGGCGAGGCCGTGCTGGCCGGCATGGTCAACCTGGAGAGCCTGATTCAGGTGGCCGTGACGGCCGGCTATAAGGACACCAAGCTGGCCCGCATTTTGGCCATGGTGCAGGACGCGGTGGGCCGCAAGGCCAAGACCCAGCAGTTCATTACCAAGTTCGCCAAGGTCTACACGCCCATCGTGGTGGCCCTGGCCGTGCTGCTGGTGCTGGTGCCCTACTTCGTGGTGGACGATTACGTGTTCCGCACCTGGCTCTACCGGGCCCTGGTGTTCCTGGTCATCTCCTGCCCCTGCGCGCTGGTCATCAGCATTCCGCTGGGCTACTTCGGCGGCATCGGCGCCGCGTCCAAAGCGGGCATTCTCTTCAAAGGCTCCAACTTCCTGGACGTGATGCGCGAGCTCGACACGGTAGTCATGGACAAGACCGGCACGCTCACCCAGGGTGTATTTGCCGTGCAGCAGGTGCAGCCCGCGCCGGGCCTGGAGTCCGCGCAGCTGCTGCGGCTGGTGGGCGCGCTGGAAACCAAATCCACCCACCCCATCGCCAAGGCCGTGGTGCTGCACGTGGGCGCGGCGGTGCAGGGCGTTTCGGTGGAGAACGTGGAAGAGATTTCCGGCCACGGCATGCGCGGTAAAGTGGACGGCAAAGACGTGCTGGCCGGCAACACCAAGCTGCTGACCAAATTCAGCGTGCCTTATCCTACTGAAGTTGACCAGATTCTGGACAGCATCGTGGTGGCGGCTGTGGATGGCAAGTACGCCGGCTACGTCACCGTGGCCGACTCACCCAAAGAGGACGCCGCCCGCACGGTTCAGGAGCTGCGCGCCGACGGCATCACCAAAATCGTGATGCTCTCCGGCGACAAGGACAGCATCACCCAGCGCGTGGCCAAGGAGCTGGGCATTGACGAGGCCCACGGCGGGCTGCTGCCCGAAGACAAGGCCCGCTACGTGCAGGAATACAAGGACGCGGGCCGCAAGCTGGCCTTCGTGGGCGATGGGGTGAACGATGCCCCCGTGGTAGCGCTGGCCGACGTGGGCATTGCCATGGGCGGCCTGGGCTCCGACGCCACCATCGAAACGGCCGACGTCGTCATTCAGACCGACCACCCCAGCAAGATTGCCACCGCCCGGCGCATTGCCCGCGCCACCCACTCGGTGGTGTGGCAGAACATCTGGCTGGCCTTTATCGTGAAGGGCATCGTGCTCATCCTCGGCGCCGGCGGCCTGGCCACCATGTGGGAAGCCGTGTTTGCCGACGTAGGCGTGGCCTTGCTGGCCATTCTCAACGCCGTGCGCATCCAGCGCATGGACTACGCCACGCCTGGCACGGGCGGTACGCCACCGGCTGCGCCTGCTGCCCCACTGGCCCAGAAAAACCTGTCGGTCGTTGAGTCCATGCCCCGCGAGCTGCGCGAAGGCCCGCACCATCATTCCGGTCCATCAGCATGAGCGGGGCCCACGGCATGAGCGGCAGTGCCGCTTCGCGCAACAAGCGCCAGCTGACCATCGTGTTTTTCCTAACGCTGGCCTACCTGGTGGCCGAAGTCATCGGCGGCTACCTCACTGGCAGCCTGGCCCTGCTGGCCGACGCCGGCCACATGCTCACCGACGTGGCCGGCGTGGGGCTGGCCCTGCTGGCCATCCGTTTCGCCGAAAAGCCGGCCACCCCGGAGAAAACCTACGGCTACTACCGCTTTGAAATCCTGGCGGCCCTCACCAACGCGGTGGTGCTCATCCTGATTTCGCTCTACATTCTCTACGAGGCCTATTTCCGCTTTCTGGACCCGCCCAAGGTCGAAAGCACCTCCATGCTCTGGATTGCCGGGGCGGGGTTAGTAATCAACCTGTACTGCATGTACCTGCTGCGCCAGGGCAAAGACGAGAGCCTGAACATGAAAGGCGCCTACTTCGAGGTACTCTCGGACATGCTCACCTCCATCGGCGTCATCGCGGCGGGCATCATCATGCTCACCACCGGCTGGTACTACGCCGACCCGCTGCTCTCGGCCCTTATCGGCCTGTTCATTCTGCCGCGCACCTGGACCCTGCTCAAGGAGGCCGTGGGCGTGCTGCTGGAAGGCACCCCGGCCGAGGTGAACCTGGAAGCCCTGCGCCAGGGCCTGCTGGCCGAGCCGGGCGTGGCGGCTGTGCACGACCTGCACGCCTGGTCGCTCACCTCGGGCGTCAACGCCCTCAGCGCCCACGTGGTGCTGGCCGAGGGTGCCACCCACGACGACGTGCTGGCCCGCGCCCACGCCTACGTGACCGGTAAGCACGCCGTGCAGCACGCTACCATTCAGGTGGAACGCGGCGACTTCGCCCAACACGAAACTCACCTGTAGAACACTACCACTGCTTTCCCACCCTTCACTCGCTCCAACTCCGCTCATGTCCGCAGCTTCCTACGACGTTCTCATCATCGGCTCCGGCCCCGGCGGCTACATCGCGGCCGTCCGTTGCGGCCAGCTAGGCCTGAAAACGGCCATTATCGAGAAGTACCCCACCCTGGGCGGCACCTGCCTCAACGTGGGATGCATCCCCAGCAAAGCCGTGCTCGAATCCACCGAGCTCTACCAGAAAGCCACCCACCAGTTTGCCGAGCACGGCATCGACGCCGACAACCTGCGCGCCGATTTACCTCGCCTGATGGCGCGCAAGGACCAGATAGTAAGCAAGGTGTGCGACGGCGTGGTGTACCTGATGAAGAAAAACAAGGTGGACGTCATTCAAGGCGTGGCCTCGTTTGTCGACGCTACCACCGTGCAGGTGGCGCCCAGCGACGGGGGCGGTGGGGAAGGGCAGCAGCTGACGGCCAAGAACATTATCATTGCCACCGGCTCCAAACCCAGCACCCTGCCCTTCATCACCCTGGACAAGGAGCGCATCATCACCAGCACCGAGGCGCTGGCGCTGCGTGAGCTGCCGAAGCACCTGATTATCGTGGGCGGCGGCGTTATTGGCCTGGAGCTCGGGTCGGTGTACGCCCGGCTGGGCAGCCAGGTGTCGGTGGTGGAATACACCGACGCCATCATCCCGACCATGGACCGCACCCTGGGCAAGGAGCTGCTGCGTTCCCTTAAAAAGCAGGGGCTGGCGTTTTACCTCTCCCACAAGGTCACGGCCGTGACGCGGGAAGGAGAGACGGTGAAGCTGACAGCTACCCCGGCGGCCGGCGGCGCCGACTTGCAGCTGGCAGGCGACTACTGCTTGGTGTCGGTGGGTCGCCGGCCCTACACCGACGGCCTGAACCTGGCCGCGGCCGGCGTGGAGCTGGACGAGAAGGGCCGCGTAAAAGTCAACGACGAGCTGCAAACCAACGTGCCCGGCATCTGGGCCCTAGGCGATGTGGTGCGCGGGGCCATGCTGGCCCACAAAGCCTCCGACGAGGGCGTGTTCGTGGCCGAGCGCATTGCCGGCCACCAGCCCCACGTCAACTACCTGCTCATTCCGGGGGTGGTCTACACCTGGCCCGAAGTAGCCGGCGTGGGCTACACCGAAGAGCAGCTCAAGGAAAGTGGCACCGCCTACAAGGTGGGCACCTTTCCCTACTCCGCCTCGGGGCGGGCTTTGGCCGGGGCCGATACGGAGGGGCTGGTGAAGGTGCTCACCGCCGCCGGCACCGACGAAATCCTGGGCGTGCACATGATAGGCGCCCGCATCGCCGACATTATTGCCGAAGCCGTAGCCGTGATGAGCTTCCGCGGGTCGGCCGAGGACGTGGGCATCATGTCGCACGCCCACCCCACCTACGCCGAAGCCTTCAAAGAAGCGAGCCTGAACGCGGCGGGCATCGGGGCCTTAAACATGTAACTCCCGCTTGCCATGCCTTCCAACCTGCTTGCCCCATTCCCCGGCACCCTGCTCCGCCGCTTCCAGTGCGACGGGGCGCGTTTGCTCGCGGCCCTGCTCGTGGCCCTGGCCGTGAGCGGCTGCAACTCCGAGCCCACCGACTCAGCGGCCCACGAAGCCGACATACACGACAAGCCCCGGCCTGCTCCGGTCCCGGTCGCGCCTCCGAATCTGGCCGACTCCCTGCAGCTCATGGTCCGCCAGTTGGATGCCGTGCGGCGCATCGGCTGCTGGGACGAAGACTTTGCCAGCCTGATGATTGTGCACCACGCCGGGGCCCAGCGCCTGGCGGCCGTGCAAATCTCGCGGGGCAAGGACTCTACCCTGCGGGCCATGGCCCAGCACGTGGTGAAAAGCCACGAAAAAGACACCCACGTGCTCGCCTTGGCTCTCAAACGCGAGCCGCCCGCCGGGCAGGAGTACCGGCCGGGCAACGCCAAAGACCCGTTCGTGCGCCGCATTGCGGCGGCCTTGGCCCCCCTGCGCCAGGTGCCGACTCTGCCCGGCAGCCCCGACGCCGACTTTGCCACTCTGATGGAGCTGCACCACCGCAGCGGCGTAGCCCTGGCCCAGGCGGAGCTGGCGTTTGGCCGCAACGCCGAGCTGCGTGATGCGGCCCGGCGCATCGTGCGCGACCAGCAGCAGGAAATCAAGCAATTTCAGCGCTGGCTGAAAAGCAACCCCGCCGGGGTGACCAACTAAACCCGGCCCAAACTGCCTTTCCCTCATTTCCAGCCTTTCCCCAGCTTATCTTCCGGCCATGTTTGCCCCCGCTTTGTCTGTTTTCAAACTCGCCGCGGTCCTGTCGCTCCTAGGACTGCTGCTGAGTGGCTGCGGCCGCAAAACCGACGAGACGCAGGACGCGCACATGGCGCAAGTGCCTTCCACCATGATGCAGGCCCTGCACACGATGGATGAGCACTCCCAGGCTTTGCCCCGCACCGGTAATCTGGACCTGTACTTTGCCCGGCTCATGCGGGAAAACCACCAGGCCGCCGTGTCCATGTCGGCCCTGGAGCTTGAGCACGGGCGAGATGCTACGCTGCGCGCCCTGGCCCGCGACATTCACCGGGCGCACCAGCAGCTGATTCCCGGCCTGGACTCGGCCATTCAGCGCATCCTGGACCAGCCGCCCACCTATCCGGAGCACACCCCGCAGTCCCACGAGCTGGGGGAGCTGCTGGAAGCGGCCACCAAGGGCTTGCACCCGGCGGCGCACCGGCTCATCGCCGGCGACACCAGCCGGACCGCCCCCCCGGCGAAAGTCGAGGAGCAGCGGCAGGACGCCGGCACCGGAGACATCGACCGTGACTACGCGACCTTGTTGATTCCGCACCACGAAAACTCCATCACCCTGGCCCGGGCCGAGCTGGAGTTGGGCCGCGACGAAGGGCTCAAAAAAACAGCTTACCTTATCCTGATTGACCAGCAGCGGGAGATTGACCAGGTTCGGGCGTGGCTCAGGCAGCACCCGGCCAAGGCCCGGTGAGCCTCTTAGCGGGCACAATCAAGAGGGCATGCAACGGAATCCCGCCCAACTGTGTTAGGCCGGCATGTGTGAACACCATAAGCCCGCCCTGAAGCTGCAACGCATGGGCATCTACCTCTTCGTCGGCGTTCTGGTCTTGCTGGGCCAGTTTTACGGGCAATAAGCCCGGGAGCGGCGCGAGCTATACCTAGACGACCAGGCGGCCAGCGTGGCACTGGGTGGGGTGGCAGCGAAAGTTCTCCTGGCAGCGGCTACCCCCTACAGAAGAAGGCTCCTTAAAAAGCCACTCGGATGCTGATGGTGGTCCATCGGTGGGTGCGGGCGCCCGTGAACTCTGGTGAAATCCAGGTCAGGGCCGTTTCCACGCGCACGCCCGCGTAGCCAAGTCCCAGCGTGCCGGTACTCTGCGCCACCGCCCGGCTCACGGCCGACGCCGGCAGCACATAGGGATTGCGGCGATTGAAGAGCCCACCCTGCAGGGTGGCATTGTAGCCTACCAAGCGGCCTTCAACCTGCGCCTGCCCGTAGGCCTGCACCCGTCCGTGCGGGCAACGAGTTGCCCGGCTTGCGACGCCAAGCCCCTCGAACGTGGGCTGGCGCCAGCCCACCCGCAGGGTAGTGCCCGCGGCCGCGTAAGTTTGCAGCGTCCCCAGCGAAGCACTGGCCGAACCGTTGAGTTCGGCCACTCGCCCCAGGGCCAGCAGCTGCTTCTCCAGCCGGGCCTCGCACCCCAGCACCACGTCGGTTTGCACCTGGTAGTCCCAGCCGCGGGGCGTCGGGGCGCCGAGCAGTTCGTGAAACTTGGTTTGGAAGCCTTTGGCGCCCGCTGGCGGACCCAGAATGCCCACGTTTAGGGCTGTGGTCAACCGCAGCCGCCGGCCGGGGTGCGTGGCCACGCGCAGCAGGTCGGCGAAGATGTAGGAGGCGTAGGGCCGGTCCCCAACGCGAATAGAGGGGTCCTGGATGCGCAGGGGCGTAAAGCCGTCGTAGTGCAGGCGGATACCGTGGTGCAGGGTACTACCCGCCGGCACCGGCCCCAGAATCCGGTTCACCGGGGAGCGTTGCAGGCCCGGGCTTACCAGCAGCAACGTCATGCCTTGGGTGTAGTAGTAGTCGGTTCGTAGAAACGCGTCGTTGGCAAAGGAGTATTCAAGCAACCGGTCTTCGCTGACCCGGGTGCTGTCCGTGGGGAGCTGGGCCTGGGCACCCAGTGGCACGAGCCCAAGCACGAATACTACCCCGCAAAGACCACGCATCATGACAAAGGCTTTAAATTAGCAACGATACCTACGCCACAGGCATCCGTTTTGGGTTGCGGGCTCAAGGGAATATCGAGGAAACCTTGCCCGCCATGAGGTGGGCCCAGTCCGGGGTAGGACCACGGAATTTCAGCGGTGCTGCCTTACTTAACAGTTATTTTTGTTACGTAATTCTCTACTTTCCAAAGCCATGCACCCCCTTCGTCTCCCTCCGTCACTGCGGCCTCACTTTCAGCGGGAATTGCAGGCCGCCCGGGTGGCCTACGCCCGGCAGGACGCGGCCGGTGCGTTTCATCATTTGGAGCGGGCCCACGTGCTGGGCCAGCGTTGGGCTATGTCCCACACGCACGTGCACCTGCTTATGCTGCTGCACGGCCTGCGCACCCGAAACCTGCGCGAAATCATAGGGCAATTGCCCCGCATCGTGTTTGGCTTTCTGGGCTCGCTAGTCGGGCAAGTGCCTACGGGCAATACCGGGGGTGCCAACGTCAAAGCCGAGCAGCCCATGCCCGTTCCGGCCGACCTGCAGCATCTGTTGACCCAATACACTTAGCCTAAAGGCATGCGTTAGCGCAAAAGCCCCTTGCGGTTTGTGCCCCATCTAATCAAGGGGCGAATGGTAGTCCATGAAAGCTCTACCTTGCTGACATGAAGCAACTCCTACTTTTTCAGCTGCAGGTACTTGATGCGCCCGTGGGTGTGCAGATGGCCGTGCAGCAGGGGAATGGAGAACTGATTTTGCCGGTGGTGTGGACCCCGGAGCGGCTCGTCTTCGAGGTTTCGTTGACGGTTAGCTTTCCTAAGGGCGAAGTGCAGCCCCGGCTCACCGGACCGGGGGTGCAAGGCCCGGTAAGCGGACGGTTTCTTTACGTGAATGCGGGCACCTCCGCTGGTCAGGTCAATTCGTGCTGGACGCGCCGGGCGAAAGTTCCGTTGCCTACGCTCACGCCCGAGATGCTGGAGCAAACCTTGAGCAGCCCCGGACTTGTCCTGCAGGCTTCCATCCACGGACAAGCCCGGGATGGCGGCCCGGCGTGCGCCAGCGTGCGATTGCTGGGCAACGGCTGGGTTCTTGCGCCGGCGTTTGCCCGCTAGTCCGGGCCGCTTAACCGCAGCAGCCTTTCGGGCCGGCGGTTTGGATGGGCGGGCAGGGCACGGTGCCGTAGGAGCAGTACACGCAGCAGTCGCCGGCCAGGGGCTTAAGCACCGTGTGGCAGCTGGTGCATTCGTAAAACCACTGGCAGGCGTCGGTCGGCATCTGCTCGGCCTGCGCGTGCTGGCACACCGGGCAAGTCAGCACCGAAGTCAGCGTCACGGTGGGCGCGGGGGTAGAAGGCGTTATTGGAATCATGGAAAGGCGCTTAACGGGTGGCGGAAGGATTCAGCACCGAATAACCCGTGCCGTTGATGGTTTTCTCGACCTTGGCTGCCGGGGTTACGGCCGCATTGAAGCGGACCTGGGCAGTGCCCTGCTCGTAGGACACTTGCACACTTTGCACTCCCGGCAGCTGCTGCACGTCGTGCTCGACGTGGCGGGCGCAGGCCTCGCAGGTCATGCCGCCGATGCGGTAGGAACTGGTTTGCAGCACCGGGGCCGCGCTGGTGGCCACCACGGGCTGGGGAGCTGCCGATGGGTAGAACCGCGCTCCGTAGTAGGGAAAGGCCAGCAGCAGCGCGGCCAGCACGGTGATTGTAGCCAGAAAGCCTCGCGACTGCATCAGCGAAGGCTTGGCCGGCACGGGGCAGCCGCAGTCATCGGCTGCCGTGGGCGCGGGTCGCAGGTGCTGAAACCAAGCGAAGCCCAGCACGCCAACGGTCAGGGCAATGAGATAGGGGCGCAACGGTTCCAGCCAGGCAAACGTGCTGGCCACGCCGCCCAGCCCGCCCACAATGGCCAGCAGCGGGGTAATGCAGCACAGCGAAGCGGCGAGGGCGGCCAGCAGGCCCGTGCCGGCCAGGGACTTGGTGGGAGTAGCGGGTGTGGAATTCATCGGGCAGGTGTGAGGGAAGCAGAGGTGGATGCCGGAGTCAGCAGCGGCTGCAGCACGGACAAATGCGCCGCCGACAGCGAGTAAAATACCGTTTGCCCTACTTTGCGGGCCTGTATCACCCCCCCGTCCTTGAGCTTGCGCAGGTGCTGGGAGATGGCCGACACGTTCATCTGCAGCACGTCGGCTAAGTCACACACGCACAGCTGCTGCTTGTCCAGCAGCAGAAACAGCATTTTCAGGCGTACCTCGTTGCCGGCCAGTGCCAACACGGCTGCCAGTGACTGCAGCTCCGGCTCGGCGGCGGCCAAGCGGTGTTTGCTCTGTTCAATGTGGGCAGTATCAGCAAAAACCCGAATGCAAGTAGGTGAGGTCATAACCTGAATTTCAACAAAGGTAGTGTTTTCTTATTTAAGCAAACGCTAAAATACGTCTCCCTTATCGTCCCGCCAATAAGTTTATGCCGGTTAATCTATCGACTGGTTCAGCCCATTATGACATTAACCCAATGGTAGATGGGACGGTACCCCACGTTTATAAAAGCTTTATTGGAAGCGGGATTGGTGATATCTGAGAGCAAACCGCAAACCTCAGCCCTGTGCTGCAACAGCCCGTTGGTCACTGTCCTCAGCAGCAAGGAAGCATACCCTTTATTCCGGTGTTCCGGCAGCGTGTACAAGCTGCCCAGCAGGGGGTTATTAAACTCCTCGGTTTCCATCACCTGCAGCATGCAGCAGACCTCGCCTTGACTTTTGACCACGAACAAGCCATTATTCTCAATTCCGTACAGCACCTGCCCAAACGCCTTGTCCTCATCCCGGGAAGGCTTGTCGGGATATTCGTCCGCATCAAACGCTAGCGTCATTTCAGTCAGCGCATGCACGTCCTCCAAGCTGCCATTTTCAACGCTGGCATTAGGTACATGGCTTTTGCCCAACACTTCATCACATTGGTAGACGAGCCGTTCCTTGAACACCCGCCACTGGCAGTCGTGCCTTTGCAGTAGCTCAACAATCAAGTCGCGCTGCCCTAGAAACTGAAAGTCCTGCTTGCAGTTGCCAACATCTACCTGCGCAGCCAATAAGTCCAGCATCGGGGCCGTCCACCCAAAGCTGAACAGATAATAACTACCCGTGACGTGCAGGGCTATTATTTGGTGGCCGTCTTCGTCCACGATGTTGTAAGCGTTGAAAACGCCTGATTCCTTGCTTCGCAGCCGGGGTAGCAGCTTAAACACGTGGAAGTAGACGTAAAAGTGCGCTTCCAGATGCTTTTGGTTATGGTCCAGGAAGTCTTGAAAGTGCGTAAACGTTAAAAGCTTTGCCATTTGAAAGAGTATGGGTGTTTTGGGCCAGCACGCGTTGCTGCCGGCCTGAATGCTACTCTGGCGTTTCGAGCTGCATCCAGGTACGGCGAGTGCCACAGGCGGTGCATTCCATCAGCAACTCCGTGGCGTGAGCATAGCGCTCCAGCACCTCTACATGGGCGTGTAGCGTTTCCTGCCGGCAAGTGGCACAGGGCAGCAACTCGGTTGCCTCCAGCTGTTCCTGCAAAAACTCAAGTTCATCGTCCTTCATCAGTGGCAAGGTAGCAGTTGGCCGCAGTCAATTGTGGCTTATCCGCTCTTCGCTTGGCTTTCCCGGATGGTTAAGGCCTCTTTGGCCTGGGCTAAGTTGAAAAGGTACTGCCGGGCCAGCGCAGGATTTTCCCGGTGGGCCCATGCCCGGGCCCGACGTGCTTTCTCAACCGGCCCTTCGGGCAGGCGCGCGGGTACTGGCTCGGGCCAATGGCAAGCGCCCTGCCGAAAGAATTCTTCGATTGCTGCCAGCAGCGTAAGCGTGCGCTCCGCTTGCTGGGGCCACTGGTCCAGCAATTGTTCCAGCTCCCAGCTGGCCGCTTCGTACTCGGCTTCTATGTATAAATCCATGGGTCTGGTTTGGGATTACGTGCGGAGATGGCGGGTGCTTACCGTTCCGGGCCTTCATGTTCACGGCCGGGCGGCGGTAGCGAGGCGATGCGCTGTGCTTCCTGCAAACTGCGCCCAGCCCCCCGCAGGGTGGCGGCATCGTCGGCCAATGCCGGTATCTTTTCGGCTCTGGTCAATGCCTCGGCCACTGCCTGTAGGTTAGCCCCGCCCAGGTAAGATGATTTCTCCACGGCCTTGGCGGCCCGCGACAAGGAATCCGCCGGCCCGGGGTAGCCCTGTTCTTCCAACCCTTCCACCAACTGTTTGGCGGCCTGCACAAAAGCGGCTGTTCCCGCGGGCGCTGAGCTGGTAACCGGTAAAGCCGGCGTGGAAGCAACTTCCTTACTTGGCACCGGGGGCTGCATAACTGCCAGCGCAGCCCCAAAACGGGCAGCCTCGCGTTTGGACTCCGGGTCCTGAAAGCGTTTATCCTGCACTACCTCCTGTAGCAGTTGTTGCAGGCCGGCTCCGTGCTGGACCACGCCGGCCTGCGGGTTGCGGTCGATGTCGAGCACCTGGCTCAGCAAGGCGTCCGCGCGCTGGTTGCGCCGGTAGTCCACGCCGGCCACCAGCTGCTGCAGGGCCGGGGTGGCGGCCACCAGTTCGCGCAGCTGCTCTATCTGCCGGACCGCGGGGGTCGGTCCGTCGGGCAGGGGGCGGACCTGACTGGAGTGGCGGGCCAACTCGGCTTCCGGCCCGGGCAGGGGCGTGGTGTTGCGGGCAAACAAGTCACGTAGGGCCTGCAAGTCCTTCTCGCGGTGAAGCGCCCCGTGCATACTCACAATACCCTGGTCCCGGGCTGGGTTAAGTTTTTCGTGCTCCTGGGCAAAGTCAACCCGGTAGCCCGCCTGCTGCGCCAGCTCACTGAATGCGGCCTGAAGCGTGCGCCCGTTGCCCTCGCGGAAGGCGTGCACGTGGTTGTAGTGGTCAAAGTAGTAGGCCGCCCGCTCGGCAAACGCGGCCGGGGTGGGCAAGCCCTTGAGGTTGTTTTCCTGCTTGAGTTGCTCACCCAGCGCGTTCAAACGCTCGTCAATACGCTCATAAGGCGCGAAGTGCATGGGCCGCTCGATACCCGGCAGGTCGGCCGCCTTGACTCCTTGAAAAGTACCCTCCCGGCGGGTCTGGCCGGCCCACTCAAATGTGTCCTGGAAAAGGTACTGGTGCGTCGCGCGCAGCCGCGCGGCATCAAAGCTGTCGCCTTGCGGGCCGCGGCCGGCGGCCAACTCCGCGAGCCGGCGCAGGGAAAGGCGCTTGGTTTCCCGGTCCAGCTCGTCAGCATCGGTGAGGCCGAGCCGGTTGTGGAAAACGCCGGTTTCCGGATTGGTGAAGCGGTCAGTCATAAACGTGCAGTACCCGGCGCTCGGTAACCGAATAACGCCGGGGGCAAAACCGCGCGGCGCTGGTGGCCGGGCTGAGGTGTTGCGAAAGAGAATTACTTGCTTGCCGCGGCGGCAGGCGCCTGGCTCGCGATGAGCTGAGCGCGGTATTCGTCGTGGCGCGCCCCCACGTAATCCAAGTCAACCAGCCCATCTATATACTGCTCGTGGAGCGCGGCCTGCCACTCCGGCACTTCATAGGGACCCTGGCTGCGGGTGATGCCCAGCGACTGGCTAATGATGAACTGCCGCTGCTCGCGGGTCTGCTCGCGGGGGCCAAACTGCGGGGTCGGATAGGCGGGCGTTTCCATCATGCAAAATACGTAAATGGGAGGAACTAGAGGCATTTAATTAACAAAAAACCGGCCCTGAAGGTGCCTCAAATACCGCCTAAAGCATGGGCTCATTGTCCGGCATCTGGCCCGGCTTGAGGGTGTTGGCGTACTGCCCGACGATGCCGGCCACGTCCTCGCGTATCAGGGCAAAGTTGGCCTGAATGACGGCCTGCAGGGCGCCGACCGCCTCGGCTGCGGGCTGGCTCCCGGCCTGCCGCGCCGCCCGGCGCTGGCTCAGCCAGTCCTGGCTGGGCTCCTTCCCTGCCGGCGACGCTTCCAGTACCGGCGCCGGCCCGCCCTCGAACGTGGCCAAGGGGTGCAGCGGGTAATTGCCTGGCGTGGCCTGACGCGCCACTTTCCCCTGGAAAAAGGGCTGCTCCGTTTCCACGGTCTGCCCGATAAATTCTCCCGTCTCCAGGGTAATGGTGTCCTGCAGGCGCACGAGGTTGCGTTCCTGCCAACTCACGCTCTGGTTGCTGCTGCTGCCCGCGCCGCGGGCGCCGCCGCTCTGGCTGCGGCCCAGGCTGGCCGATACCATCTCCCGGTCTTCCTTGCCCACAAGCTCAGACACGAACTTGGCTGTCTCTAGCGAATTGACCTTGCCGAAAAACTGATTGTTAAGGTTGCTCACCATCACCTGCATCTTCTCCCGGCCATAAGCGTCAATCATCTGGCTCAGGTCCTGGGTCATGTAAATCATGGCCACCTTGTTGCTGCGCGCCGTGGCCGGTATCACCTCCAGGTTGGGCACGTAGATGGTAGCGGCCTCGTCGAGGAACACGTAGCTCGGGTGCTTGTGCTGCTGGTTCATTAGCTTCAGGGCCACTGCTACGATGCAGCTGATGACCGGCGAGAAGGTTTCCTTGAGTGTGGGGTCGTTGCCTACCACTAGTACCTTGGGGGCTTTCTTGTCGTTCAGCTCCAGGCTGAACCCCTCCCCCTCTCGCCTCGTCCGGCGTGAGCACCCAGGCAATTTCCGGTGAGTTAATGCGGGTGAGCACAATCTGCAGCGAGGCAATGACGCCGGCCACCTGCTTCTCGGCCCGCTGCTTGACGGCCGTGGTGATGGAGCGCACCATGTCCCCGCACTCGGGGTCCGAGTCGAGCATGCTCAGCACGTGGGTAAAGTCCGGGTGCAGGGCCGTGTTCACCACGTGGGGCAGGGTGCAGAACGTGGGAAAGTTCTTCTTGTAAAACCAGATGATGGCCGTCAGGAAGGCGTTGGCGCTGGTGTCAAAGAAGTCCATCTTTTTGATGCTCTCCGGGTTCAGGTTGGCCATGATGGCGCGGGCGTACTCGTTGGCATAAGCCACCACCGGCATCTTGTCGGCCCGTAGCGGGTTCACTCGCTCGCTGCGTTCCAGGTCTTTAAAGTTGATGATGTGCAGCTGCACTTGAGCGGGCTCCTTCCCTGCCGCCCTGGCTTTGGCATCGGCCAGCACAAAAGCCTTCTGCGCGGCTTCGGCCAGCACCGGAAACTTAAAGTCGTAGATGAGGCCGGCAAAGCCCTTCTGCGTGAACTGCTCAATCAAAGGTTCCCCGATGGAATACGACTTACCTGCCCCGGCGCCGCCCAGCACCAGCGTGCCCCGAAACGGGTTGGGAATGTTAATCCAGCCCCCATCGGTCGTGGCCAAGCTAAAGCCGTGCTCCGACTGCTGCTGCTGGCGCTCGGTGCGCAGCCCAAACCGCTCGGTCTTGTGCAGGGCCCGCACCACACCCGCAACCAGGCCCGCGCCCAGAACCAGCCCGGCGGCCGTGGGATAGAGCCAGGCAATGATGCCCGCCGAAAACGGGGCCAGGGCCAGCAGCAGCGTCCCACTGAGTGAGCCCACCCCCCGCAGCCGCCAGCTGCACGCGCCGCAGCTGCAGCTGTGTGGGCTGCCAGCGCCGCTGCCCGGGCCGGGCGGGGGGCATTTTCAGCAGCAAGGCCAGCAGCCCCCCTCCTACCAGCACCGCACCGCGAACCAGAAGGCCGTAGCGCCGGTAGAAGCTCCCCAGCCCGCCCAGCAGACGGGTGGTAATTGAGGTGCCTAAGCCCGCTTTCGGGCCCGCAGCGGACGTGGCCCCCGCCACTAGGTCCGGGTGGGTCAGAAAGTAGTACTCGCCGCCGGCCAGCACCATCAGGAGAAAGGTCAGGCCGACGTAAAAGCCGGTCAGGCGTTGGTTGCCCGGCTGCCGGGGGGCGCTCATCATGCTCATGCAGAGTTTAGCTAAAGAGTAGGGTTTGATTGAATCACAGTTCGGCTTCCCACTGTCCGCGCCGACGCGGCTCGCCAATGTCCTCGGTTATCACGTGCTCGGGGCCTCTGTTGGCGCGCAGGACTTGCTGCAGGCTGTGCAGGGCCTGCCGCACATGGTGCCCGGTATTGGCGCGGGCCGGCTCCTCACGCCCCGTGGCCAGCAGGTGGTAGGCGTTGTCCAGCGGCTGCCCCTGCCGGGCCCGGTCTTCCAGCCGGCGCAGCCGGTCGTAGAAAATGGGGTCATAGCCCCGGGCCTGCGCGATGCGCTGCACCCGTTCCCCCTCCAGGCGCTGGCTCGGGTCCGCCTGGCGGTTTAAGTGCTCGACGCGCTCCGCAATTCGCGCGTTGCGTTTCGGGTTGGGCGCGTAGACGGCGGGGGCCTCTTTCCGTTTTGGGGCCGGACCCTGGTACTGAAACTGCCGCTCGAATTGCACCCGGGCCTCCTCCTGCCAATCGCGCAGACTGAACCGGCTTACGCGCCCGCCGGGGTTGAGCGTGATGCGCCGATTTCGGTCCCGGGCCGAGACCACCACGTGGATATGCGCCTGCAGGCCGGGGCGCGGCTGCCCCGCTCTGGCATCCCCTTCCTTCACGGCCGGGTCGGTGCCACGGTGGGTGCGCTCATGGTGAATGATGGCGCCCCATACCAGTTCGTCCTTCCCCACCGCCCCGCCGTCTTTGAGGCGGAAGTTCGCCGCGTAGGCCGCCATCACCTCCCGGGTGTAAGCGCGCAGCTTCGCCTCATCACCGCCCCCGATGTGCGCCAGCTCTTCCGGGCTGGGACTCAAGACCAGGGAGTAGAACTTGGCCTCGTTGGCCCGCAGTCCCTTCACGTTGTTATCGAGCGCCGCCAGTACGGATTCTCGGTCCAGTGCCTCCCGCTGCCCGTCAAAGAAGTGCGCTTCCTGGCCGTTTTGCCGGGCCTCGTGGGTCAGGTAATTCAAGGCCTGCGCGGCACTGCCCTGGTTATTATAAGCTTTCTTGCCGCTGGCTTTGGGGTTAATTAGCTTGGCGTGCATGACATTATTTCCCGTTACCAGGCTGTTTATTCAGAGACTTAATGTTAATGGCCGCCATCCCAGCGGCGGTAGCTTCCGCAATACGCTCCTGATTTTTGCGCTGTATTTTATGCAGGGCCTCCCCTCCTTCCGGGGCCAATAAATTCTCCACAACCCGCAGCGTTTGTTCCTGCACGACCTGCTGGCGCAGCTGGGAACGCACCATTTCCAGCAGCAAGCCCCGCTCCTGCTCCTGCAGATAAGAAAACACCCGGTCACCCAGCCGCTTCACTTCCGCCATAATGAGCTGCCCTTCCCGAGCCTGAGCTTCCACCGGGTTCAAGCTCCTTTCCGCGAAGTAGCGGATGGCCGCGTCGGCGTATTCTGTGCGGGTTAGGCCCAGCCGGGCGGACTCCGCTTTTACTAGCCGGTGCGCCGGGCCGCTGACTGTAAGGTGCTTCACGGCCGGGCCAGTGCTTGGCGGTGACAACGATGGGGGATTTTGGTCCTGCATAGCCAATTTTTAACTGCTAGCTGCTGTCTATTAAGAATTTAGAGATTCGTTTTAAGCTTTATCAACTCTGTTGATAAATAACTACCCTTTAATCAGCGCGTTAGCGCAATTAAAGGGTAGTCTTCTTGCTAACTACCCTGCTACCTTCTCTATTGGCATTCGCAAGGCTAGGTGCTAGCTGACTAGGCCGGTTCCGGCTACCGCCGCCTCCCCCGGTAGCCCGTGTTGATTCTGCTTTGGGTTGGAGCATGCTGTTCTGCTTGTGAGAGGTTAAGTCTGCTGCTTGTTCGGTATGCCATGCCGCACCGGTGATGCGCAGTCAGAAGGTGATGACCCCTTTTTATTATTTCCTAGGAAACAAGGAAAATAGAAACTCTGACCTTGCATCCCTGCCGCTTTACGCCCCGTATTCTGGTTTGTTTCTTAGGATTTTAGGAAATAAGTTTCTTAAGAGCTTTTGATAAATGTTTACTGAGAAGTTGGTAATCAATAATTTTTGTTTCCTTTGTTTTAAGTTTTTTCAAGAAATAAGCAAGACAAGAAATCAAGCAGCTTATTTTCTAGTAAAATAGTTGCTTTATTTTCTAGGAAACAAAAAAACAAGTTTACAAGTAAGTTTGAAAACTGAGAAATAAGCTGCTTATTTTGCAACCTGCCTACGCCCGTTGGGGCTTTACCCGTTAGTTCCCCCGTTTTATGAAAATCATCTGCGTTGCCAACCAGAAGGGTGGCATTGGTAAGAGTACCCTCATCACCGTGCTGGCCGGCGCGCTCTCGGCCGACTATGGCTACCGCGTGCTCGTGGTCGATGCCGACTCCCAGCAAACCCTGGCCGGGGTGCGCCTGACCAACGACCAGCCCAGCGTGGACCAGGAGCGCGCAGCCGGCACGCTGGCCGACCCTGCTTTTCCCTATGCCCTGGAATCAGTGGGCATGGGCCAAGTGTATGACCGGCTCGACGAGGTCAGCGACGACTACGATGTGGTGTTCATCGACGTGCCGGGCCGCTCGGATGATACGGCCATGATTGACGTGCTCAGCGGCGCCAACGTGGTGCTCGTGCCCGTGGGGGCCTCGGACGCCGAGCGCCTGGCCACGATTTCCTTTATGCAGCTGCTGCAGGAGATTTCCCGGCTCTCGCGGGAGCAGGGGCTGGACTTCCAATTCTTCGGCGTGCACTCGCACCGCACCAACCTGAAAGAGGAAAAGGACATGGACGAATTCACCGACGCCTTGGGCTTGCCGCGCCTGCAGGCCTCGCTGCGCCAGCTCGGCTGTTACAAGCGCCTCTCAACCCGCTACAGCTACCTCAACCCGGCCTACCGGCGGGCGGTGGGGGCCGATGCTGCCGTGGAAACGGAAGTGCGCGCCCTGTGCGACGAACTGATTGCCCGCGCTGGGCTCACCTCTGAACTCGTATCGTAATGGCCAAGATTCAACGCCTGAAAATCTCCACGGACGAGAAAATGTCCATGCTGCGCGGACAGCCCGGCCACATGCCGGCAGCCCCAGCCGCCACGGAGCCAGCGGCCGCAGCGCCCGTTGCACCACCAGCACCAGCACCAGCACCAGTACCAGCACCAGTACCAGCACCAGTACCAGCACCAGTACCAGCACCGGTGGCCGCTCCGCCAGTAACGAAAGCTCCGGCAGCAGCGGCAGCAGCACCAGCGCCAGCCGCTCAGCCCGTAACCAAGCCGCAGCAGGCCGCTGTAGCGCCGGAAGCCCGCAAGGGGAGGGGGCGCCCCCCCAAGGTACAAGCACCAGCTCAGGCGGAAAGTGGGGCTGTGGGGCTGCAGCCTTCCTTAATTCGCCTGGAGGGGGAAACCCAGCGGGCCGCCCTGGCTTACATCCACGAGGAGCTTATGCACCACAGCCGGCGGGTGTACTTAAAAGAGTTGGTCGACGAAGCGGTTAACTACTACCTCCAGCACGGCCCGCCCGCTAAAGGGAAGTAGAGGGAGTTCCAGCCGGCGAGCTAACCCCGGACTGCACCTCAGCCAGGACCACGGCGATTATGTCCTGCACGGGCTCGTTGAGCAAATCCGCAACCCGCAGCAGCTCGGCGATGGTGAGCGTGGACGGGTCGGCCTCGCGCTGCTTGATGGTGCGGTAAGTCATGCGCAGGTGCTCCATCAGCTCGCGCTCGGTGAAGCTGAAGCGGCCGTGGCGCAGCAGGTCGGTAAACCGCCGGGCCGGCGCGGTGGCAACGCGGGGCGGTAGGGGAGGGGGGGTAGGCATAAAAAACGTTAAGGAAGCAAGCCGGCAGACCGGGGACGGTGGAACGGTACCCCACTGCCCCCGGTCCCGCCGATGAAAGAAGATGTAAGCGACGGCTAAGGGTCAGCACTCGTCCAACGGATAGGGGCGCGGGTTCTGGCGCGCCTCCTCAGCCAGGGTTTGGTCTTCCCACTCGGCCACCCGCTGCATGATGTTGGTCAGCCAGCGGCCCAGCCGGGCGGGGTCGGTTTCGGCCAGGATGCGGCCGGTGGCCGTGCGGCGCTGCTCATCGGTAAAGGCGGGATGCTCCAGCAGGCGGGTCAGCTCGATGCGCTGCGTGGCGACCACGACCGTGGTCAGCGAAGGCAGGGTTTCCTGCCCCAAAATCACCGGTGGCAGCGTGGGCAGCACCGGGCGGGACGGTATGGCCCCGGTTTCCCCGCAGCATGCTGGCTGCGCATGCTCAGAGGCCACGACCACAGCCGCAGGGGCGGGGCTGGCGGGGGTCGGCTGCGGGTCGGGCTCGGTATCCTCGGGAGCCGGGCGGCCCAGTATCAGCTCTGCCGCGCGCTGGGCCCGGCTGGCGGCCTGCACCACCAGCTTTTTATCCCCGCGCAGCTGCTCCAGCCAAAACTGTAGGTAGGCGGCCGTGTTTTCCAGCGTGGCGCTGGGGTTTAGGCCAGCGTGGCCGCACAGAAAAGCG
Organism: Hymenobacter sp. J193; assembly: GCF_024700075.1. NCBI lineage: Bacteria > Pseudomonadati > Bacteroidota > Cytophagia > Cytophagales > Hymenobacteraceae > Hymenobacter > Hymenobacter sp. J193. The sequence continues at coordinate 107,309 of NZ_JAJONE010000004.1, read as the reverse complement.
GCGCCCATTTCCGCCGTCAGCTCCTCGCGGGCGTAGCCGGCGCGGCCACTCGGGCGCAGGGCTTCGGCCAGGTCGGGACGGTCCAGGCGGCTGGCGTGGCCGGTGGCGTGGGTCAGCTCGTGAAATAGGGTCGAGTAATAGGCCTCGCCACTGATGAAGGTTTCCGGGCGGGGTACTTGTACAAAGTCAGGACCCGGAGCATAGAAGGCCTGCGTACCGCCGTGCTCAATCCGGGGGCAGGTAGCCCAATTCGTTACCAGGGCCTCGGCGGCTGCCAAGGGCTCGTGGTTCCGGTCTTGGGGCTGCTCGGGCAGGACGATTTCCACGCCTTCCACGTCGTCCACGGAAAAGACCGTGTAGTACTTGATAAATGGCGTTTTCTCTTCCTCGCCGGTTTGCTTGTCGGTGCGAGTCGTGACGTTGTAGTAAATCACGGGCATGCCCTTGGCACCCTTGCGGATGTTGCCGCCCAGCTCCTTGGCCTGCCGGAACGTTAGAAAGAACGGCGTGCCGCCGACCAGGTGCAGCAGAAAGGCATTGATGCCGGTGTAAGCCCGGCCGCTCACGTAGTTGCGGGGCAGACCGTAGGCCGCGTGCCAGGGCTTGCGCCAGGCAATCTGACCGGCTTCGAGGGCCTCAATTACCCGGTCGGTTACAAGCTGGTACACATCGGGGCGGGCAGTGTTTTGAGCGGCGGGGCGGGCTTGCTTTATCATCGCTGAGTAAGGGCTAAGTGACTGTTTCTAAAACCGTTTCCTTACTTATTAAACGCATTTTTAGCGTCATTTGTTGCTTTTTTAACAACAATTATTGATTTATTTGCCCTTCGTAAAACATTTCTCCCCCACTGCCCCTTGGCGTCTGAACTACCCTGGGTAGTGGTCGCATCTGTAACCTGGGGACGGTGGAATGGCGCTTCCCCGAGCGTTTGCTTAGGAGACCGGCGGTTAGGGTTTAAAACGAAAACGCCCGATTGGATAACCAACCGGGCGTTTCAGCGAGCCGAGCCGCGACCTACTGCGCGGGGCCAAATTGCTGCTTGAGAAATTTGAGCAGGCTTTGGCGGGAAGCTTCCCCAATTTGAATCAGGGGGGCGCCGTCGTTAAGGTAAAACAGGATGGGGTTGGCCTTGGTAACGGCCTCGGACCAGGCCTCGGCCGACAGGGTCGATGGTAGTTGCAGCAGGGGTTGGTATTCGTCCCGGATAAGCTGTAAAATCAGGCCTTTCATGGCCGGGCAGAAGTTGGAAAATGGCCGGTGACCGGTAGATATCATAACGGAGGGTACTAGCGTGGAAGGGAATGCAAAGAGGGTTCCGGCCTGCCCGCAATAGCAAGGGCCGGAAAAAAAACAGCCCAGCCCGCGGGCAGTAAGCAAGCCGCGGGCAGCCGCATAATTGCGGCGGGACGTTTACCAGGAAGTTGGATTAGCCTCGATGCGGACCCACAAACAGGGCCGGGCGCTCGGAAATAGGCAGCGGCCGCAGAGCAGCGGGTGCCAGGGTCTGGTCTGCCAGGAGCAGGCCAAACGGAGCATGAGTAGTAGAACCTGTTTTTGCCAGCATGGTGGGCAGCTTGCTATTCCTGCAAAACTAAAGAATCAGCGCACATTTTCTGGGTCTTTGACTCAGAAGCAGAATCCGCTTACCGCTCGGGCCCGGCAGTACGCTCGGCTAGGGTGCTGGCACTAATACCGCTAGGAGCTAGACGGTGCCGCTCAGCCCGGTCGGCAGCGTGCTCGTGCAGGTGGGCGCCGGGCTGGCGGGCCACGTCATCGAGCGCCGCACTAACCCGCGCCAGGTTCGGCTGGTCGAGCCGGTAGCTGACTTCGATTTCACTGTGGCGCTGGTGAGTGGCTGGGTCGGTGGCGCTGCGCAGCGAGCCGGTGTTCAGGCCCGCGGCGCGCAGCTGCTCCGCTACGGCTTCCGCCTGACCGTTAGCCCCCGGCTGCGGCTCCGGCTCGTCGATGCGAATGATGGCCGTTTTCGTCACCGATTGCTGCTCCGGGGGAGCGGCGGCTAACCGCCGACGCTCAGCCTGCTCGTCAACGGGTTCGGTGAGCGTCACCAACGGCGACTTATCCAGCGCATCGAGCGTCTGGCTGAGCTGGCGCAGGCCGCCGGGCGTACCGTGGGGCTGGTAGCGTACGTCGAGCTCACTGCGCAGCTGTCCGCTGGTGGGGTCCGTTTCCGCTCGCAACTCTATTTGGGCGCCGGCCTTGCGCAGCAGCTCCCGCATCTGCTGGGCCTGGCTGGGTGTGGCCTCATCCGCCGGAGTGGGCTCGGTTACCGTCAGCTGCACGGCCCGCTGCAGGGCTGGGTCGCCGCTGGCCGCTGCGACTACGAGCCCAGCAGCCTGACGCCGGTGCTCGGCATCCCGGTGCTGAGCCTCCGGTGAGCTGGCTGCCTGCTCACGCTCGGCTTCGCGCTGCTGAGCCTGCTGGCGCTGCTCCTGTTCCTGACGGGCTTTTTCCTGGCGTAGCTGCTCCTTGGCCAGTTCGTCGGTGCGGGCTTGCTGTGCAATTTGCTCGCGGCTGAGGCCCTGACTTAACAGCTCCAGGTCGCGGTTAAAGTCCTTGCTGATGGCGTACTCGGTGCGAATAAAGTTCTCGGGCTGCCGGCCTGGCTCTTGGGACTGGCGCTCAAGCTGCTCGCGCTGCGTTTCGCGCTGGGCGTGCAGGGTGCGGGCCAGGTCTTCGAGGGCGTGGCTGTCAGCATTGGGAACAACCAGGCGCACGACGGTTTCCTGCCGGGTGGCCCGCTGCACCTCCAGGACCACCGTTTCGTCCGCCGCCGGCCGTAGCTGCTGCACCTGCGCGGTGAGCTGGCTCAGCTGCTCGGTACCCTCGGCACGAGTGGCGTGGTGATACTCCACCCGCAGGGCGGTGTGGTACTTGCCGGCGGCTGTGGCGTGCCACTCTACCGGGCGGGGGGCTTCGTCGTAGGCCACCTGGCCATCGGCTACTTCCCGGGCCCGGCGCGGCACCTGCAGCTCGTTGAGGTAATTGATGTTGAAGCGGCGGCCGGCGGCGTCGTTGTCGTTGGCCAGCACCACTTCCTTCGGCTCCTGCTTGTCAATGAGCTTTTGAATGAGTTCCACCTGCCGCTCGGTGACGGTGCCGCTGGTGGCCACGTAAAGCGTGTTGGGCTGCCCTTGCGCGCCGCGGTGGTGGAGCTGGTGGTAGCTCATGGCATCCACGGGGCTCTCCGACACCACCATACGCTGCACGGGCGTGTCCTTGCCCTCGGTGGGGTGCGACACCCACACCCCGGTTTTGGGCAGCTGCAGCAAGTGCTTGTACTCGTTGTTGCGCTGCTCCACGGTGGCAATGCCGTGCTCGTTGTAGAGGGGAAAAGCCGTGTTGCGGAAGTTGCCCTGCTGGCTGGTGAAGACCCGCACCTGAAAAGCCGGGCTGTCGATGGTCTCATCGGAGAGATGGCGATTATGCAGGTAGCTGCGGTCGGTTAGCGTGGCGTGGGTGCCCATCACCGCCGCCACGAGACGGGCCCGGCGCTCGGCCTCCGATTCCATCTCGGTCGGCCCGGTGGGCGTGGGTGCGTACGCCGCCGGGGCGGGCAGTGGGGGAGAGGTGGCCGCCTGCCAGCCTTGCTCGGGCTCGCCCAAGTACTGGCGCAGGGTCTGCCGCACCTGGCCCAGGGTCTGGTTTTCGCGGGTTTTCACGAAGTCGATGATGGAGCCGGAGTCCCGGTCGTCGCCGGGGTTCAGGTACACCTGGTGGTCGCCCTTGCGGGAGACGATGAGCATCTCGCCGTCCTTTTCCAGCTGGTGCCAGTGACCACGGGGGCCGGCCTTTTTCACGTCGTAGCCGTGGCGCCGGGTGGCGTAGTCCACCAGGTCAATGGATTGCTTGAAGCGGTCGAGCTCCTGCGGGTCGTTGTCGCGCGGGGGAGAAGTTGCGGGCATAGAAGTAGAATGGAAGGGGTACAAACCAGCCGCGCCGCCGGAATCCGGGGCGGGAATCAAAACCAAAAAGCAGTAGGGGAGGGGCAGCTAGCTGACCAGCTCCTCGTGGGCGGCCAGCTGCTCGCGCAGCGTGGCCAGCAGCGCCGCGTCGGCAAAAAGGTAGTGCTCGCAGAGCTGGCCGCTCACGTACAGGCGCACCAGTTCGGTCTCGAAGCCGAACACGCGCAGGTGCTTCTGCACCAGGCGGTACTCTTCGCGCTGCAGGCTACCGGTTTTCAGGCCCACGCTGGTCGTGTAGGGAAAGCCATAGGCGGTGCAGGTGGCCCGCAGGCCCCCGTGGGGCAGGCTGCGCAGTCGCAGCTGCACGTAGCGCCGGGCTTCATCATAGGCTATGGCCAGAGCCGGATTGGGCAGTTGGGGGCCCAAGGCGGCCGGGGTAGTCGCAGGTTTGCTGGCCGGGCGGCGGGAAGCAACGGAAGCAGGCATAGGGAAAAGAGCAACGTGGAGCGGTCGGGCTCCAGGGCCTTTCCGCTAGTTAGGGGATGAAGTGGGCGTAGTAGGTGGCGCCGGGGCGTCGAAGGGTGGGTTGTCGAAGAGGTTGAGCTCGGCCTTGAAGCGGGTCAGGCTGTCGGGCGAGGTGAACAGGAAAAAGTGGCGGCGCGACTGGTGCACGATGATGCGCAGCAGCTCGGTGGGGAACTGGAAGTGGGTCATCAGCCGCTGCAAGAGCACGGCCTGGGTTTCCTCCTCCAGCTTTTTGATTTCAATCAGCCGGGCGTAGTTGAACTTATGCTGCTGGGCCCAGGGCTTGAGCTGCCCGTGCAGTAGCGTGTTGAGGCGGTGGCGGATGTAGCGCAGAACGGTGGCATAGGAAACGATGAGCGCGGGGTCAGGAAAGCCCGCATTGACCGGCTCTACTGGGGTAGTAGTCGGGGGAGTGGGAATAGAAGTGTTCATGCAGCAGCAATTGGAGGGCGCGCAAGGTAGCAAACCAGCCGGCCGTCTGCACTACCGCACTTGCTGCGGGCATTTAACCACGTCGGCTTCGGGGCAAGAACACCCGCAAAGCTTCGGCGTAGCTTCTTCAAAACTTCTCCTAAAACAGAACTTATACGGAAGTGCTCCGTATAGTTGCCGCAATTGCTCATAAAAAACTTCGACCTGTTGCTTGAAACCCATGCTGTGGTTGGTGCTCTTTCTGCTCCTAGTGGCCCTGGGCGGGCTTTGGTGGCGCTACGCCATGCCAGCGGGTGCCGGCAGTACCCTGGCCTCGCCCGCGCTCGACGGCAACCACGCCTCGCTGCGCACCCGGCACTATCGGCTGGCCGACTTCCAGGATGCGCCGCCGCAAGCGCCTCCCGTGGCGGACGCGGCGGCTGACGTGGCGGTGGCAGAAGCGGAAGCAGCCCCGACGGACGCCCCGACGGAAACGGCCGCGGCAATCGCAGCTGATAGTCAGGCCGATGACCAGACTCCCCCGGCTGCGGCAGAAGCGGGCCAGCTGCCCGAAGGGGCCAAGCACAACTACATCACGGCCCCAGCGCCCACGGCGACCGACGCGCACAACCGCGGCGTGGAGTTGACCGCCGCCGAGCGGCGGGCCAAAATGCGCCTGGTGATGAACGAGGCGCTGAAAAACCAACGCGCCGCACCCGCTACTGCCTGAGGCGCGGGCCTTACCTCTCACCCTATTCACCTTTTCACCCTCCTACTTTTTCCATGCAAACACCCCTGTTCACCTCCCTGCGCCGCGGCGCAACTACTGCCGCCGCCCACGGCCTGAATCTGCTGGCGGCCGGCCAGACCTACCAACCCTCTAAGTTGGAGCAGCGCGGCTACGCGCTGCTTACAGTACTGGCCCTCTCAACCGGCGCGGCCCGGGCCCAAAGCGCCGAAGCGGCCCTCACCCAGGTCAAGGAGAAAGTCATTGGCATCGTGCAGGTCATTTTCGCCATCATCCTCATAATCGGCTTGATTCGGGTGGTGATGAAGTTTATCCAGGGCTCCCCAGACGCGCTGGGCTCCCTGGGCTGGCTCGTGGGCGGGGTGCTGCTCTGGTTCGGCTTCCAGCTCTTCAAGGACGACTTAGTGAGTGCCGTGGGTGGCAGCGAAGGCGGCGGCTTGACCAACTAAGCCGCTGCCACGATGCGCTCCTATAAATCCATCGAGCGGCCCGCCCAGGTGCTGGGCATGAACCTGCAGGACCTGGGCCTGCTGGTGGGCCTGTTCATCGGCTCCGTGCTGTTGCTCGGCTTTCTGGGCATGGCGGTCAAGATTCCGCGCATGGTCTACCTGCTGGTCATCCTGTCGGAAATCGGCCTCCTCCTGGGCCTGCGCTACCTCACCCGGACCCAGGCCCCCGGCTTTCTGATGGGGTGGCTTTCCTACACCTTCATTCAGCCCCGCCGCCTGGCGGTGGGACTATTACCCTTTCCCCCTCATGGCAAAAACACCCAAAACAACCGCGTTTAACGCGGTGATGCCGGTGCATTCCTTTGAAGAAAACAAGGTGGTCTTCAAGGACGGCCGCGTCGCCGTGGGCTTCGTGATTGAGCCGGCCGAGATGGAAAGCTGGACGGTCGAAGATTACGACGCCTTCCAAACGGCACTTGTGGGCGTGATACGGCCCCTGCCGGTGGGCACCATCGTGCAGAAAACCGACGTCTACTACGACCGGCCCTACCGCGAAGACAAAACGCAGCAGACCTACTTCGAGGGCAAGATGAACAAGCACTTCTTCGAGCGGCTCGTACTGTTCCAGAAGTCCTACCTGTTTCTCTCCTTCGCGCCGGTTGCGGTGAAAACCACCCGGACCAATGCCGTAAACGCCCTGGTGGCCCGGGCCGGGGAGGCCCTCATCAAGAATCCCTTTGCACAGCTCGTGCACACGCTAGAGGTGGCCGAAGCTGGCGCCGTGGAATTTACCCAAGGCCTCAAAAACCTAGGCGGGGTGGCGTTTGAGCGCATGAGCAGCCGCGAGATGCACCAGCTCTACCTGCAGTACTTCAACCTCAATTTCGACGGCCAGCCTACCCGGCAGGAGCGCGAAATCGGCAACGACCTGGGCACGCTCAGCGTCGGGGAGCACAAGGTCAACATCCTCTCGATGGTGGGCCAGGGCAGCGAGGCCCACGCGGCGGTCAAGAACAGCTACGGCGTGACCGCGCCCATGCTCTACCCGCTCACCCACGTGCTGCAGTGCCCGCACGTGCTCACCCAGGCGATGCTCGTGCAGGACACCCGCGCCGAACTCAGCAGCCTGGATACCGACCGCAAGCTCAACGCCTCGCTCTCGTTTCTCTCCACCCAGGACAATGCGCTGCGGGCGGCGGAAGTAGAGGAGTTCACCGCTGAAGTAAGGGCCGAGAACAAGCAGATTGTCGGCCTGCACCTCTCACTGCTGCTCTGGGACACCAACGACAACAGCCGGCGCGAAAACGTCGAGAAGGCCACGGCGGCGTTCCGGTACATGTTCGGCACGGAAAGCGTGGTAGAAAGCTACCTGGCCCTGCCCGTGTTCTTCGGCCTGCTGCCCGGCAACGCCTGGCAGGTGCCGGACCGCTGGCTGACCTGCTCTTCCGACCGCGGCGCCTGCTACACGCACTGGACGGCGACATACAAGACGGACCCGGTCGGGGAGTACCTGACCGATAGGTTCCGCAACCTGGTGCAGGTGAACCTGTTCAACACCGCGCTGGATAACCAGAACGCCATTGTCATCGGCCCCTCGGGCTCGGGCAAGAGCTACACCTTCGGCAATTTGATTGTGCAGCGCTTCGAGAAGGGCGCCCGGCAGATTATCATGGACGTGGGCGGCACCTACCGCAACGTGCTGCAGTCGCTCAACGGCGAAGACTTCGACCACACCTACTTCGAGTACGACCCGCAGCGGCCGATTGAATTCAACCCTTTCATCGTGCCGCGCGACGCTTCGGGCAAGTGGCTCTACAACGACGAGAAAACCAACTTTCACCTGGCTTTGCTCGCCGCGCTCTGGAAGGGCGGCAAGGATACCGGCCTCGATAAGTCGGAACGGACCATTCTAAGCCGCTTTCTGATTGAGTACTACACCTGCCTGAACGAGAGCGACCGCCTGAATCAGAAGGACGAGGAATTTCCGGGAATGGAAAGCTTTTATAAGTTCGTCGAGCAGTTTGACCACGAAATGCAGAAGCCCGTGGCGCAGCCCGGCGACGGGGTGGAGCCGGACCCGCTGGACGGGGCCCGCCGGCAGTACCAGAAGAATCTGAAGTATATCGACATGCACCAGTTCTTCCTGGTGCTGGGCCAGTACATCACCGGCGGCCGCTACGAGCGGGTGCTCAACGCCCGGCGCGACGTGGACTTGTCCGAGTACCGGCTCATTTGCTTTGACCTGGCCAAGGTGCAGGCCGACCCCGACCTCTACCCCGTGGTGGCCATGCTTATCACCGAACTGAGCCTGGACCTGTTCCGCAAGTTCCCTGACGACATCAAGTACATCGCCCTGGACGAGGCTTGGACCATGCTTTCGGGCGTGCTCTCGGAATTCATCGAGTCGATGTACCGCACCATCCGCAAAACCAACGGCTCAGTCACCATCATCACCCAGGGCATCACCGAGATTACCAGCAGCAAAATCGGCCCGGCCATCATCAATAACTCGGCCACCAAGATTATCCTGCGCCACGTTAACCCGGACTCTCTGGCCCAGCTGCAACCCCCGCTCGGCCTCACGGGGCACGAGATGGATTTGATTAAGTCGGTGCGCTCCACGGACGCGCTGCGCGAAATATTCATCAAGCAGGGCGCCAAGGGCAAGATATTCGGAGTGGAAGCCTCCCCGCAGCTCGATGCCATTCTCACCTCCAAGCCCGTGGAGCGCAACTACCTCAACAAGCTGGTGAAGTTCTACCAGCAAACCAACCGCAAGCCAGTGCTCGACAAAAGCGGCCGGCTGCAGCTGGACGCCGAGGGCAATCCGCAGTACGAGCCCGTCAAGGTGCAGCGCCTGGACTACGCCGTGGACCAGTTTGTGGAAGATAAACAGGCCCGCACGGGCGTACTGGCCAAATGAGCGGCTGCTACCTAATGGTCGCCTACGGGGCCGACCCGACGTTTCTGAGCGCCTGCGACCAGACCCTGCAAATCGTGCTGCGCGCCTGCCGCTTCATCACGCCCACCTTCATGCTCATTGCCCTGCTCTACACCGTCGGGCGGGGCTTCCTCTCGGGCCACGGGCTCTCCATGGACTGGGGTCCCATCCTCAAGGCGGTGTGGATATTCTTCCTGCTCTTTTTCTACCAGGAGCTGATTGACACGCTCAGCTCGGGGGTCGCCAATTTCACCCGGCTCTTTGCCACCCCGGACGGTTCGACGGCCGCTTCGGCGCTGGGCGCCACCATCAGCAGCGCTGACACCCTCTCGCAGAAAACGGTGGTCGAGCAAGGAGTGGACGAAATCAGTAACCTGCTGAAAACCATCACCTCATTCAGCTTAACCAACATCCTGCTGCAGCTGGTGACCGGGGAAGTGGTGCTGCTGATTCGGCAAATCATGCAGTTCATCCAGCAGTTCATTCTCGGGTTTCTGTTTGTCTGCGGCCCCATTTCCATCTGCCTGTCGGTTATTCCTTCCTTCGGCCAACTGGCGATGAAGTGGCTGCAAAACTTCCTGGCCGTGCAGTTCTGGGGGCTGTCGTTTGCCCTGCTGGACCTGCTCTACACCTACTACACGTCCTCCAATACCACGTTCGGCGGGGTGTTCGCGGGGCCGGCCGCCGTCGAGCAAGACACCAAGCAACTGGTGGTGTCGGTCGCCTTCATCATGCTCTACCTCATGGTGCCCTACCTGACCAGCCTCATCATCGGCTCCTCGGCCGCCCAAAGCTTCGTGGGCTCGGTGGTGGGCATGGCCGCATCGGCGGCCGCGGCGGGCGCCGGCGTCTCGGCAGGCATGAATGGCGGCGGGCACGGCGTATCCGGCGCCATCGGCCGCGCCATGGGCGGCGGCAGCAAAGCAGCCGGCGGCAGCGCGGGCGGCGGAGGTGGTGATGGTGGTGGCAGCTCCGGCGGCGGGACGCCCGCGCCAAGTGGCGGCAGCTCGGCTTCGGCGGGCCTGCCCACCATCACCATGTCGGACGCGCTGAATCCTTCCTACCGGCAACGCCCCTCCGGGCTGTGGACGGTTTAACCAATCCTCTTTTTTTCGATGAACCATTCAACCCGTTACCTGTCCCTGTTAGCCCTGGGCCTGGCCAGCGCCTGCCAATCCCAGGAGGAGAAGGCGGCCACGCACCTTGTCGACGCCCTGCAAACCAACGCCAGCAGTCCCGCTGAGCAAGCCAAAGCGAATGCCTGGAAAGCCGCCACTACCCTGCCTCCGGCCCTGCCCGCGTCGGCAGTGAACGTAGCGCCTGGGGTGGCCCAGATGCTGCCCGAAGAAGGCTACCTGGAGCTGATTTCAGTCACCAGCCAGGCCCCGGTCGCGGCCATCCTCGCCCTGCCGGCCGGCTTGCGGAGCGCCCAACGGGGCTACCCCAAAGTAGGGCCGGGCTACCGCATCCCCTTTGCGGCCGTGCTGCGCTGGAAGCCGATGGGCTTTGGCAAGAGCAAGCCTGGCATCGGCAAGCTGCAGCTGCCCTCTGCCCAGGATTCGCTGCGTGGCTTTTTCATCAGCGACATCGACCGGGGCGGCCAAGTGGTGCCGATGCGGCCCGCGCAGCCCGTCACGGTTCAGGGGGTGCTCTACGCCTACGCCAGCCCGGATGGCGGTGAAGACGCCGGCTTGCTAACCTATCCCTACCGGGGCCTGCAAATCTCCCTGCCCCTGGCCAAATAAGGGGCGGTGGGGAAGAAAATCCCGGCCTCCTACATCCCCTCTTGATGACTTAACCCGCATTTGCAATGGATTCTGCCAAAAACCTAAGTACCTCTTTCTCCACCATGCGCAACCTGGCCATGGGGAGCGTGCTGGCCCTGCTGCTCGTGGCCTTAGCCGCCGGCTTTCTGGTGTACCGCGCCTACGAGAACAGCGGCCGCCGCGTGTACGTGGTCGGCCAAACCGGCTCGGTGGCCGCACTCTCGGCGCCCACCACCGAAACGCACACCGCCTACGAAGCCCGCAACCTGGTGCGCAACTTCATGCTGACCATGTTTGGGCACGACCAGTACACCTACAAAACCAACCTGGACGCCGCCCTGCCGCTTATCGAAGGCCGCGGCGGCCGGCGCATCTACGACGGGTTCACCCGCGGGCAGGTGCTGCAGAACTACGAGCGCTACGCCGCCCGCAATGTGGTGACGGTGGACAGCGTAAGCGTGGACATGAACCACCGCCCCTGGTCGGGCCGGGTCTACATCAAGCAGCGCATTTTCATTGGGGGCGAGCAAAAAGAGCCCCTGCCGCTGGCTGCTAAGTTCAACCTGGCCGAAACCAACCGCTCGGATGCCAACCCCTACGGCCTGCTGATTACCAACTTCGACTACATCCCCTACAACCCGCAGGTGTCACGCGAGGAGCTGCAAGCCCTGAAAGAGCAGGAAGCCGACCGGCAGCGCGCCCTGCAGGAAGCCCAGCGCAGCGCGGGGGGCGGGGCTCCCGACGCCGGCATCGTTCCGGTCTCCCCAGTGGCCCCTGGTCAGGCCTCCCCGGCATCGCCCGGCAAATAAGTCTCTTCCTTCCTAAAGCGTATTCCCATGTTTTCTAAACTTCTGCTGGCCCTGGGCCTGCCGGTGCTGCTGGCCTCGGCCAGCTCAGCCCAAACCACTTCTGCCCCGTCGGTCATGCTGCGGCCGTCTTCCTCCGCGGTGCACACTGCGCCCACGCTGCTGGACGTGGCCGTGTCGGACAGCTCTACCACCTACCTCGTGTTCAGCGGCCCCGTGTCGCTGGTCGACGTGGGCATGGCCAATAACTACCTGGTAAAGATTGAAGCCAACGCCGTGTTCGTGCGCGCCCGCCGCAAGTCCGCACCGCCGACCCCCATGCTCATCCGCTTCGGCAGCAAATACTGGATGGGGCGGCTGGTGTATGTGAACCGGCCCGTGCTGCAGCTCTACGACTTCCAGAAAGACGGGGCCCTGGGCCTGAGCAATGGTGCTGGCTCCGTAGCGGGCTCGGCGCCGGAGAATGAGCTGGCGCTGGACAAAGAGCGGGAGAAGAAAGCCGCCGTGGAAGGCAAGCTCTCCGCGCTGCGCAAGTCCAAGGAGGAGCACCAAGCGGTGGCCGTGGTCGACAACGACCTAGTGCTTTCTCTGGCCAACGTACGCAACGACCGGGACTTCACTTACCTGCGCTTTAAAGTCATCAACCACTCGGCCATCGACTACAACGTCGATTTCACCGACTTCCAGCTGGTGGAAAACGCCCAGAAGAAGTTTCTGGCCAAGAAAAAGAACGAAGCGCGCCGCCCACTGGCCCCTTCCGGCGGCGGGACTAACCAGGTCGTTTCGGGCCGTACCACCGGCTACCTGACCTACGCCATTCCGCTCTACGCGGCGACCGACCGGGGTTACCTGGAAGTGACGCTGCGCGAGCTGAACGGGGCTCGGGTGCTGGTGCTGCCGGTGCCGTCGCGGGTCATCAATCGGGCCTCCACCATCTAACCCTTCCTTCTTATGGAACCTGCAAACCCCCATACTCAATCTCATTCCACGGGCTCAGCCGAGCACGATGACCACGAACGCCTGGGAGCGGACCGGACCGCTGCTGACAAATCAAAAACAACTCCGCTGGAGCTGCTGCGCAACAACTGGATACCCCTGACCGGCCTGCTGGTCTTGCTGGTCGCCGGGGGGCTGTTCCTCTGGCTGCGCTCGGCTACGCAGGCCGCCCAGCAACAGAAGGAAGTCGTGGCGGCGGCTTCGGAAAACATCGAGCCCGAAATCAAGGCCGCGCCCACCGAGCCCACCGCCCCTGTTTCGCCCTCGGCGCAAATCGAGCAGCAGCGGCGGCTGGAACAGGAAGCTCAGAGCACGCCGGCTCGCCCTAACACTGACGAAGTGGTGGAAGCGTTTGTCGCCGACACCCTGGGCCAGGCCCTGCGCCGGAAGCGGCGGGCCGCGGCGGCTACCCTGGCCGCCCGTCGCCGGCAGGAGGAAGCCCGCTTGGCCGCGGCCGACGTGGACACGATTGAAACGACTCTGCAGGACCCTACCACGGGTTCTTACCACGCGCAAATGCTGGTGGTCCCCCGGCGTCGCCCCGGCCAGGTAGTAGGCGCTTCGGCCCGCCAGGCGAGCTACCGGGCTGGCCGGGGCCTGCGGGCCGGGCTGCTGCCCGCGACCGATACTGACGGCACCCCGTTTGAAACAGACCCGGACGTGCTGGCTATGCTGGGCTCCTCGCCGCCCGAAACCCGCGCCGCCTACGAGCGCATGACGGGCAAGCGCTTCCGTGACCCCAAAGCGGCCGCGCAAACCCTGGCCAATCGTGCTAACGCTGCCGGCAGGGATGGCTTCAACACCGTCAAGGTGGGCAACTCCGCCCGGATGATGGCCCAGGGCAGCCAGGCCGAGCTCACGCCGGACGTGTTTTTCAAGTGCGTCATAAACGGCGAGCAGAAGGTGCGCACGGGCTCGGTGGTCCTGCTGCGCCTGCAGGAAGACGCCGTGGTGTCGGGCGTAACCTTCCCCAAGAACTCGGTCTTCGCCGGCATTGCCAGCGTGGGCACCAACAACGTGATGCTGGAAGTCAACCGCCTCGGGCCCACCCGGGTCGCGGCCAGCATCTACGACTACAACTACCTGCCGGGCATCATGATTGACCCGGTTAAGCGGGTCGCCAAGGATGCCAGCCTCGCCGGCCAGGACCTGCAGCAGCAATCCATGCAGGAAGTGAGCACCGCCATCGACCGCTCGGCCTCGGCCGCTAACTCGGTGGTGGGCGTGGGCGGGCGCGTGGCCATGAACGTGCTCAGCCGCCCCAAGACCCGCACCAAGCTGCGGGAGGTGTTGCTGCCCGACGGCTACCCCATCCTGATTACTACGGCCGCTGCCGGCCAACTGGGGCCAGCCACGGCGTCAGGCCGCTAACCCTTTCCATTCACTCATTCTACAACCATGAAAAAGACTCTTTTTCCGGCCCTGGTGGCTGTCGCGTTGATACTTGCCCCGGCTGGTCGGGCCCGGGCCCAGATGGTCGTCAATGACCCGGTGCACATGGGCGTGCACATCGGCGACTTCGCCAAGCGCCTCGCGCAGTGGACCGAAACGGTCAAAAACTACCAGGTCGTGAAAGATGCCCGCCAGATTGCCGGCGTCACCAAGGACATCACCAGCGAAGTCCGCAGCCTGACGCAGGAAGCCCTGGACCTACAAAAGCAGGTGCAGGCGGACTTGCGCAAAGTGCAAAGCATTCAGGACTTGCGCCTCTCCAACCCGCAGGAGTTGTTTGCCCGGGCTCTGGCCATGTCCGGCCGGAGCCAGACCAATCAGATGATGCCGGTCTATGCCAAAGCCCAGCGCCTGCGCCAAGCCCTGCAGCTGACCAACCCCGCGCAGGACGTGAACACCATGTACGACGTGTTTTCCCGCTTCGGGGCCAGCTCAACCGACCCCAATGGCAACCTGACTAGCGACCAGTACCAGGCCAAGCGCGAGGAATCGACGGTTTCCCTGTTCGCAGCCGAGGAGATGATGGCCAAGCGCAAGCTGGCCATGGCCGTGAATTACTACAAGATTGCCGACGAGATGACCGCGCAAAGCGTGGAAATGCAGGCCACTCTGAAAAACCCGGGCCGCTACGCCATGACGGAAGGGGAGCGGATGGCGGCGCTCAATTCCTCCAACGACAACATGATTAAGGCCATGCAGCTGCGCGAGCAGGGGGACCGCCTGTTCATGGAAGCCTCGCAGGCCGGCCCGGCCCACCAAGCTGCTGAAGCCGTCTACGCCTCGACCCTAAGCCGGAATGCGCTCATTAAAATGGACCGTAACCGGCCGCGCTAGCACGATGAAAAAGCTTCTTTTGATGGTGCTCTTGACCGCCGGGGTCGGCATCTTGCCGGCCTCCGCGCAGCGCCACGTTAAACACCTCGCCTCCTGGGGTGCCCACGTCGGCCGCTCTGAAACGGGCGACTACTACGAGCTGAGCTATACGCCCATGCTCACCAACCGCCTGGCCCTGCGCCTGAGCGGGGGCTACGAACACGGCACCCTGCCGGCACGCGGGGAATACTCGGTGTACCAGGGCCGCGTGCTGCTCTCCCCCAACTGTTCCGCCTCGGGGAGGTGGCCTACTTCCATCTGCTGCTGGGCGCGGGCGCCGGCTACGAGTGGACCAACCAAAATGGCAGTGGGGAGCTGATTACCGGCTCGGATGAGCCCCAGCGCTTCACCTATGGCCCGCAGGCCGGCCTCGAAGCCGATGTCTTCCTGGGCAACCGCCTCTCCCTGGTCGCCACCGGCACCAAAGGCTACCTCTTCAATAACCCGCTCATTGACCGCTGGCCGGGTTTGGCCAGCGCTGGATTGCGCTATCACTTCCGCTAACCCTCCCTTTCTGACCGATGAAACGACTTTCTTACTTGCTGCTGAGCTGCGCGGCCCTCGCCGCCGGCTGCTCAAAGGACGATGCTACGCCTTCTGGCTCGAAAGAATACCAGGTTGAGTATAAGATTACCTCTAATGCTCCGGTATCAGACTACCTGAGCTACACCAACGAAAGCGGCGGCAACACGACGCTCAACAACACGCCCCTCCCAGCCAGCTACCAATTTAAGCGCACCATGAAACGGGGCGACAACCTGACCATCTTGGCCAGCATCGATGGGGGCACGGCGGCCTCTGAAATCACCTGCGCTATCCTGCTGGATGGCAAAGAGGTGAAGAAGGAAACGGGCCGGGGCATCGAAGCTCAGGCGGTTCCGGTTTACGTTATCGGGGAGTAGTGAATAAAACGCCCGGCAGGGATTTCCTGTCGGGCATCTTGTCAACAAAAAAAGTCGGGGTATGCCATTGCGTGCCGTTCACCCAACAAATTCCACCCTTAAGCCCGATACCTCGAAGTAGCTTACTTAAGCTCAATCTCGGTGCGCACATAATAAGTACTATGGCCACTGCCGCGGCGCTCAGCAACTTGTGCCTTTATCATCTGCGCAAGGTCCAAACGGGCTTGCCTTTCCGAGACCCCCGCTGCGGCTTTTTCCTGGTATTCGCGCGCGGTAAATTTCTGTCCTTCAGTTAGCGTGGCGACAAAATCCCACACCCTCGGATTTAATTCTGCGGACGAGCGGGTTGGGGCACCTTTCTGCGGTTGGCTGCCTGCCCCCGGCAAGCGGAAGGTGAGCAGCATGCCGCCTGCCTTCTCCTCCCACTTTGGCGCTGGCAAGCCAGCTTTCTGACACGCCTCAATAATGCGGCGCCCCCCAATGCCCATCCGCTCAATCAAGCCTCTTAAGAGCAGCACGTGGGCCAAGTCAGGATTCCGGGGCCTGGAAATCCCCCCTTCTCGCAACGTTTTCAGGGTCACTCCTTCGGGAAGTCCTCCGGCGTTCCATATTTCCAGGTGGCGGGGGAACAAGGATATGCTAATGCTTCCGTCGCTGCGGGAGTAGTCGCGGTGCACGATGGCATTTAATAATGCTTCGCGCAGTGCCTCTGGGGGAAATGTTACGGCTTCTGCCCGCACAAAATCAGTGGTTCCTGGCAGCGATGCCTTTATCGACAGATTTGTCTGCAGAAAGGCATTCATTTGGTCGAGCAGCGAGAAGACGTGGCCCTCAAATGACTTATTGTCCAATATTTCATCTTTGCTCTCGTCCGCAAAGTGCACCGCCCGCACCCGCGTCTGCGGCAGAAACCGGGCGGCTTCTTTGGCATAGAGCGCCACCGCGGCATTCGTTAAAGCGCCCCCCCGGACTAGATACAGCGCATCCAGCATGCGCTCATGCTCCTGAGGCAAGTTGGCATAGCGGCGGCGATTCGCATCCTCTGCCGTGCGTTCCAATTCTGCTTGGTCTAAATCGGATAGTTCACACCCCAAATAGGGGCGGGCTTCCCAACGAGGCACACTTTCCAGTTGCCCAACCAATTCGATAACGTTTTTGGGCGTGGCTTTCCGCGTGGACTCTCCCTCTCGGACATAAATAGTGTGAGAGTAGGTGTAGGGCCCGTCGGCTCCCGGGGCTATTTCCAGCAGCAGCACTTTTTGGTTTTGGAAGGCTACCAAGCTAACCATGCACGTGGCCGGTGGCTGCACCCGGGAGAAAATCTCCTTTTGCACGCTCTCCACGGCCTCTTCAGCCTGAGGGACCCCCACTACCTGGCCTGTGTCGCTCACACCCACCAGTATGCGCCCTCCTTCTCCATTGAGGAAAGCACAAACCGTTTGGCCAATGGTCTTCAGGTTGTATTTGGTGAGCCGCTCCAGCGTGTTGCTTTCGGGCTGCTTCAACAGCTCCAAGTCACTGGTCAGGGTAGTCAGGGCGGGGCCGGTATCTTTCTGGTTTGTCATCTGCAAGGCTATTTTCAAAAGCACCTATTCCCCTTTTACTATCCTACGCAGTCGCTTCACGTCGCCAAACACCGTCGTGATGTAGCGCAGCGCATCCTCGTCGGTTTGATACGTCTGCACCCAGTTGCCGGTGCGCTCCGCGATGGGAAGGTTAAGGCGCATCATTTCTTCGTATAAATCAAGCACCTGCAGGTCGCTTATCACGCGGTTCCCACGGGGCCATTCTATCAGCTTCAAATCGCCCTTTTCGTCTCGTCGAAACGGGCCTTGTTCCGGGTTCATGCGGAAAGGAGCTAATAATTGCCGGGCTGTCACTACGGATTCGTGTACCAAGCAACACCGCTGCTTTTCGAGCTCCAGCGCCCGGCGCATCTCCAGGTGCGTAATACTAGGCTCGCCCTTCTTCTCCAGGCCGCTGCCATAATTGCCCGTGATAATTCCTAGAAAAACGTCGCACTCTTCCACTGCGGCAATGCAGTTGGCGAAGTTGCCAACTTTGGAATTGACAAACACAGTGCCTTCGTGCGACATCCACACGTTATAGCTCACGCTTAGCGTAGCATAAATGCGGTCCAGCAAGTTCTGGTTTCCATAAACCGATGAACTCACCATCACATTTAGTCGTGCTGCCTTTGCCATGAGGTGTAAAACTAACCAGTTTGAGGAAATTAAGTGCTTCCGGAAGCTTCCGGAAGCTTCCGGAAGCACTTAAACCCGTATGTTTTTAGTGGAGTTGACTAGTACGTAGCTATTCTAGTCAAGCGGATTGGGTGGCTGAAAGGCTGATTCGGCTTTTAAACGCCCTTCGCAATCTTGCGCATCGCGGCCGGTGAGTCGCCGAACTTGCACAGCGCCTCGCAATGCTGGCGTAGCTCCGAGAACAGGATGTAGTGGATGGTCGCGCCGGCGGCGCGGATGGCCGGCCGCGACAGCTGGGCCTGTACTTCCTTCTCGCGGGCGTCGGGCACCACCAGATATAGGGCCGTTTCATTCTCAGGCATGGAAAACGCCAGGTCCGTTAGGCGCAGAATGCCCGAGTAGATGCTGGTGCTCTTTTCCACCTCGAAGGCGGCCACCACCCGGTTGGTGCCGGGCGCAAACCACACGATGTCAATCAGGCGGATGGTGCTGGCCACGTCGGCGGGCACCGGCAGCTCGGGATGCTGGTCGAGGCAAAGAAACGAGAGCTTCTGCCCGCCGCAGAGGCGGTTGCGGTCGTTGATGGCCGTCGTCACATCGCAGCCCAGCGCTTTGCCGATGCGCAGCAGGTGGTGCTGCATCTCGGTGTGCTGGTTTTCCTCCTGGGCTTCGGACTGCACCTCTTTGTGGCGCTTTTGGGCCTGCTGCTGGTACTTGTCGCGGTCCTCGTCGGTGGTGAACTGCTGGTCGCCGGCAATCATCTTCTTCACGCCCACATCGAAGAGCAGGCCGCTCAGCGCGCCGTAGTCGAGGCTCAGGTGCTGGCGGTGTTCCTGGTTGAGGTCGCGCAATCGGTCGCGCATGCGCAGGTACTCGGACCAGGAGCCGAGCTTGATTTTCTCTCCGAACAAGGCGTTGAAGCCGTTGACGATGGCCGTGTTGCAGGGCGGCATCAAGGTCGGGTGCAGAAAATACAGGATGCTGGCCACGGCTGGCCCCAGCCCCTTGATTTTGCGGCGGTCGAGAATCTCGATTTCCTTGAGCAATTGCTGCTCAGTAGTGGCCGCGAGGCAGCTTTCCAGAAATTGCCCGAAGGCGCGCTTGTTGTCCTCGTGCTCGTAGATGTCGGGGATGCGCAGCTTGGGCTTCCAGTAGAAGGGGTGGGCCGCGCCCTGAAACACCTGCTTCTGCTCGCTGATGACGCTGAGCACGAATTCAAGCGAGGTGCCCTTGAAGTCGTTGCCGAAGCTACCGGCCTTGATGTCCTTGACCACCTGCTGCACGCCGCGCCGGATGGAGCGAAAGGCCTTCAAGCGCTCCTCGTTGTTGATAAACCAGGTGTTGTAAACGGACTCGGAATCGGCCTTGTATTGCTGGATAAGGGGCGGTAGAGCGGCGGACATAAAGAAGCGTAAGGCCAATAAAGCAGCTAAGATGCACAGAAGCGCGCAATCGCGGTCAACTCAAATCAGGCGCCTCATTCCTCCTCCAGTCGGCTCGGTTATTTGTCTCCGATGAAACTGGCACAAATGATGATAACTGCCCACCCGAGCAACCATTGCCGACGGTATTCCCACCATGGTCCACTGGTCGCACCATCCCAACTTTCCCTCATGAAAATTTCGCACTTCCTGCTGGCCGCTACAATGTTGGCCGCCCCGCTTTCTCTTTCGGCTCAGCACAGCCACAAGCCCGGCGCCGCCGCCCACGGTCACAAGGCCGCCGGCGAAACCCATGCTCACAAATCTCCCCACGGGGGCACGGTGCGCACCGCGGGCAAGTACCACATCGAATTGGTGCAGCACGTCAACGAGGTGCACGTGTACCTGCTTGACGGCAAGGAGAACTCCCTGGCCGTTGACCGCACTACCGGCTCCGTCATGCTGCTCAGCACGACGGGCAAAACCAGCACGGTCAAGCTTACGCCCACCGGTGACCATTTGGTGGCCGCCCTGCCCGCCGGCTCGATGCTGCGTACGGCCATCGTGAGTGTGAAAGCCAACGGCAGCTCGCTCAGCGCCCGGTTTGAAAAGCTGGACGCGGCCGCCAAAGCCGGCAAAATGGCCGGTACTGCTTACGAATGCCCAATGAAGTGCGAAGGCAGCGCCAGCGACAAGCCCGGCAGCTGCCCCAAGTGCGGCATGGCCCTGGTCAAAAAAGCCTAAAAGCTTTTTAACCGCCGCAGGCCACCGCCTGCCTTCTGATTTAGCCAGCGCAGCCCCATGACTTGTTTGGGGCCGCGCTGGCTATTTACATTCGGTGGCCCGGTATGTCCATGCCAGGCATGGCCTCCATCGGCTCGCCGGGCCGCATGGACAGGTCGCCGTAGCGGGCCGCCAGCCAGTAGCCGAGGGCGAGCATCACCAGCGTTATCAAGGTAACCACTGCTTTGCGCAAGCCCGACACCTGGGCTCCGCCTTCCATGTTCATGGGCATCGCGGCCATGGCGTGCCCGGCGTGCGCCGCTGCTGGGGACACGGCGTGCGACATGCCACCCATAGAATGGCCGGCATGCGCCGAAGCGCTGACTTCTTCCTGTGCCGCGCCGCCTTTGCCCAACGCGCGCTCGGTGCCCATGCCGTGCTTGAGCTGGTTTTTAACTAGCCAGTAGTTGACGGGGTAGGAGACCACCACGCCCACCAGCGTCGCGGCCGACATGGCCGCCCAGAACCAGGGCGAGGTGGCTTCCATGGCCCGCATGTCGCGGGTCATCAGAATCACCATGGTGGGCAGCATGCCGGCCATCATAGCGTTCATGGATATCCACTCCGGCAGAAAGGATTGGCGTAGGGCCTCCCCGTAGCTCAGGCCCATCATGTCCTTCATGAACAGAGCTTGAAAGATGAACAGGCCGAAGACAAAGCCGGCAGCGTACTCTATCCAGATGTCCACGCCCATGCTCAGCCCAAAGTAGCCGGTGATGGCGGCGGCCACGATGATGCCCGTCGCGTCGCCCGCCGCGCAGTGAATGGTGGAGCCCACGGCCTGCTTCCACAGCGGCGCTATAAAAGCCTCGTGGGTGCCCGGCGCGGGCTCGCGGCAGGAGAACCAGTAGATAAGCAGGCCCACCGGGCCGGTGTAGAGCGTGACCAGGACCCAGCCCCACTTCATGACCTTCATCTCGGGCGTGCGGGTAAACAGGTCCCAGGCCACGTAGAGCACCGAGAGCAGCGTCAAGCTAAACCAGAGCCAGAGAGCCCAATCCGGTGCCCAGGGGGTAGTGTGCATTTCCATAGGGGCAGGGGTTAAAGTAGAAAAGCAGCGAACCGAAGGGTCCGCTGCTTAGGGATACGAGCGAGGGAAGCCCTAGTATTTCTTGTTAGCCAGCAGAAAGTCCTGCAGCATCCTGATTTCCATCTTCTGGTCGGTGATAATTTGCTGGGCCAGCACCTTGGTGGCGTTGTCGCGGCCGAACTTGAGCAGTGCGTCCGAGTTTTCGATGGCGGCTTGGTGGTGGTCAATCATCAGCTGGGCAAAGTCGAAGTCCGGGTCACCGGTGAGGGGGCGCAAATCCACGGCCTTCATCATCTGCATCATGTTCATCATTTGCAGGGCGTTGAACTCGGGCACGGCCGGGGCATGCGCCGGGTGGCCGGCCAGGAAGGCGTTGAACTGCGCGATTTCGGCCTGCTGCTTGTCGATAATCGTCTGAGCCATGGCCTTCATCTCGGCACTTTTCCCACTTTTAATCTCCTCCTGGCTGTTTTTGATGGCTATCTGATGGTGCATAATCATCATGGTGGAGTAGTCGTTGTCGGGGTCGCCTGTCTTGGGCATGGACTCCATCATGGCCATGCCCTCGTGCATGTTGCGCATGTACACGCTCTCGTCGTGGCCGATGAGCTCCAGACCGTTGTCGTCGTCCTTGTCGCAACTGGTAACGGAAAAGGTAGCCCCGAGCAGGCTCAGCGCGAGCAGGGGCATTCGAAATATCTTGTTCATGGGTAGCGGTCGTTAATGAAAAAGCTAACCTTGAAAACGGCAAAGCCCGGGCGTGGATTTGCGACAATCCCGCCCAGGCTTGCATAATTTCCGAGTTAAACGCCGCGGTTACAGCGTGAGGCCCAGGCCCGCGAACCACGTGCGGCCGTCGGCGGGCAGGATGCCCGGGCCGGGGTAACCACCCGCCCGGCGCGTGAAGTAGCGCGCGTCGAACACGTTGTTGACGCCGCCGCTGAGGCGGTAGCGGCCCTCGGCGCCTAGCTTCCAGGTGGCGGAGAAGTCGGCCACCTGGTAGGCCGGAATGGCGCCGGTCTGGGCATTGGCCGTGGGCTCCTCGGTGTTGTTGGCGTCAGCGTACACCTTGCCCACGTGGCTGAACTGCCCGGTCACCGACACACCTTTGTGAGCGAAGGTGAGGCCCGTGCGCAGGGTCTGGCGCGGGGCGTTCTCCACGTACTTGCCGTCCAGGTTGCTTTCCACAATCTGGGTGCCGACGCCCGTGCCGGTGAGCGTGGTCACGGGCAGGTTCCCGTAGCGGGCGTCGAGCAGGCTCAGGGCCGCGAACAGGTCGAGGTGGGGCAGGTTGAAGTTGCCGGTGATTGAGTGAATCAGGTCCAATTCGGCGTAGGCTTCCAAGCCATGGGTTTGGGTGCGGCCCAGGTTGGTGCGGAACTGCTGGGTCTGGCCGGCGGTGCCGCCGGGTACGGGCCGGCGGATGGTGCCGATGCGGTCCTCGTAGTTGAGGAAGAAGTAGCCCACGTCGAAGCGCAGCCAGTTCTTGAAGGTGCCGCGGTAGCCCACTTCGGCGGTGTAGCCGCGGGCGTCCTTCAGGTTGGGGTCGATGACGTCGGCCGTGGCCGGCGGCACCAGGTCGCCGAAGAGCACGGGGCGAAAAGCGCGCGAATAGTTGGCATACAGGTTGGTCGTAGGGGAGACGATGAATTCAGTACCCAGGCCGTACAAGAGCACGTTGCGCTGGCTGGACTGGTCGGGCAAGCGGTTTTCGGTGCCATTGGCGGCCCGGCCCAGGTAGCCGGTGCTGGTGTTGCGCAGGTAGTCGTAGCGAACGCCCGGCGTGATGCTCAGGCGGGTGCCGGCGTGCAGCAGCAGTTCGGCAAACGCCGCCCCGTTGGTAGTAGTGAAATCAAACTCGTTGGTAAAAAGCCCGTTGCCGCTCAAGCTCAGGTCGTAGTCCGAACCCGTGGTGCCCGTGCCGCGCTGGCGGCGTAGCGTGGTGGCCCGGTAGGCCCGCAAACCGGTGGCCAACGTGTGGGTGTACCCCAAAAAGTCCAGGTCCTGGGTCAGGCGCAACTCGGCGCCCAGGTTGCGGTAGTCGTCGCGGTCCACCTGACGGGCGGCAAACTGCCGGGTCCGACGGTTTACGGTGTCCAAGGCGGGCAGGCCAGCCACAAAGCCCACGCTGTTGCGGGCGGCCACCAGGCCAAAGGTCTTCAGGTTGATGTGGGTGCGCTCGCTGGCTTTGTAGTCCAGGGTGAGGGCCGGAATCAGCCAGGGGGTGCTGAGCCAGTTGCGGTCCCGGGTGCTCTGGCGGCTGTCCTGCGCGAATTGCGCGTCGGTGAGCCCGCCGGGCTGCTGCAGGCGGTTTGTCAGGTAGGTGAGCTCCGCGTTTAGGGTCAGGCGCTCGGTGAGGGCCACGTGCACGTTGCCGTGCAAGTCGTCGACGGTGAACTGGTTGGAGGGACGCCAGCCGTTGCCCTGCCGGTGGCGGTAATAGGCGTAGTAGTTCACGTTGCCCACGGTGCCGCCCACGGCGTTGTAGGAGTTGAACAGGCCGTTAGAGCCGGCCGTGTTGCTGGTTTCAATCTCAACTTTCTTGTCGCGGGCCCCGCGCTTGAGCTCGTAGTTGAGCAAGCCCCCGAACTGGGGCCCGAATTGCAGGCCGGCGCCGCCGCGCAGCAGCTGGATGCGCTCCACCGCTTCCATGGGCGGGTTGTAATAGGCTTCGGGGTAGCCAAAGGCGTCGGCGCTCATGTCGTAGCCGTTCTGGCGGGTGTTAAACTCCCAGCTGCGGTTGGGGCTCAGGCCGCGGGTGGCCACGTTAATCTGCTGGCCCGAGCCGTCGTTTTCCCACACCATCAGGCCGGGCACGCGGGCCATCACCTGGCGCATGTTGTTCTGCACCAGATTAGCATTGACCTCACGGGGCTTGATGAGCTCGTTGCGGCGGCCGGCCGTAATCGTGGTGCCGTCCACGGGGGCCGCAAAGTGCGGACCTACTCCGGTCACGGTTACTTCGCTCAGGGTCTGGCGGCGGGTGGAGTCTGCAGCCGGCGCCTGCTGGGCGTGGGCGGTGGGAAGGAAAGCAAGGGTAGCCAACGCCAGACTGCCAAGTGCAACGGCGGTATCGCGGGAAAAAGTACGGGTCATCAGAGTGCCTTAAAGGGTAACGATGGCACAAAGTTCGGCTTATTTAGAATGATTACAAATAATAAAAGCTTAACTATGGCTTGCATAATTTCCGGGAACTCCTGCAGGGTATTTATTAGGAGTGCCTAGGCGCTGTACAAGCGGCTATCCTGACTCACTCAACCACCTTGCGGCCCAGTAGCTTTTTCACCCCGTTGCGCAAGGCGTAAATCCGGGAGCTGAGGTAGCACTCGTTGCAGTGGCTGAAGTTCCACAGGCAGTCCACGGTATCGGTGAACAGGTGGAAAAGCAAGCCCACGGCGACGGGGTGCAATGCCGGCAGCAGCAGGAGCAGCGCATACACCGGGAAGGCGTAAAAAGAGTGCAGCGGATGATAGCCCACGCTGCAGCGCAGCGGGTCGAAAATGGGTTTGGCCAGCAGGTGGTCCAGGTCCATGAGCATCGTGGCCAACATCATCAGGTAGGCGGCCTGCCACATCGCAGGAAAAAACACCAGCGCTAGCACGGCCGGGAAAAGAAAGTGCAGGCTGTAATGCACCAGCGTCTGGGCGCTGAAAAGTTTGGTCGGGAACTGCCGACGCAGGCCGCGTGGTGGCGTCGGCTGGGTAGCGCGGCGCACAGTGTCTCCGGGCGCTGCTTTGGCATATCTCTGGCCCAGCTCGCCAGCCGGCTTTCTTTCCACCCGGGGCACAGGAACCTGCGGGCTCACGACCGGAGGCTGCACAGCCACCTTTGTCCGTCGCGGCGGGGTGCTGGGGCGCGCAGGGGCCGGGATAACCGTGACCGAGTCAACGCGCTGGGCCAAGCGCGGGTGGTGATACCCGGGGGTCGCGGGAAAATTAGGAACCACGGCGGATGACCGGCACCCAGTTAAAAGCAGGCTGGCGGCAAGGCAGAAGTAAAAGAGGTAACGAAAAACAGACAAACAGAGCAAGGTCAACATTTCCAAGAAAGAAGCCCGCTAACGACCTAGTCGGTCATTTGCTTACAGGAAATGAAAAAGGCAGCCCCGCAAGAGCTGCCTTTTTCGTGGAGCAAAGCCGGTATTAACGGTTGCGCGTCAGCCAGTTTTGCAGCGTGGCAATCTCCTGGCGCTGGTCGGTGATGATGGCCTGCGCCAGCTGACGCATCGTGGCGTTGCGGCCGTGCTGGAGCAGCGCCTCCGAGTTGTCGATGGCCGCTTGGTGGTGGTCAATCATCATCGCTGCGTAGTCCACGTCGGTGCGCATGGTCATGGCGCGGGCGTTGCTCGCGGCCATCATGCGGTCCATGTTGGTTTTCTGGATTTGGTTGAACTGCGGCACCAGCGGCTGCGTGGGCTGGTGCCCGCTCAGGAACGTGTTGAATTGCGTGATTTCGGCGCGCTGCTTGGTAATGACGTCCTGGGCGATGGTCTTCATCTCCTGGTTGCTGCCCGCGCGAAGTTCTTCCTCGCTCATCTTGATGGCGGCATCGTGGTGCAACACCATCTGGGCGGCGAAGTCGTGGTCAGGGTCCTGGGTCTTGGCCTGTGCGTCCATCTGCGTCATCATGTCCATCATGATTTTCATCAGCGCAGAGTCGTGCTTCATATCGTCCATGTCGTGGTCCATTTTACAGGCCGAAAACAGGGAAACAAGCACAAGCAGGGAGTAAATAGGCAAACGGAATAAGCGGTTCATGCTCACGGTCGGTGGGGTCTGATGGTGAGCATTATAAACGCCCAGGCCACCTGTCCGGTTTTTACACCGTTGGCCTTTTTGCTTGCATAATTTCGGAGGCTACAGCAGCGCGTCCAGGCTGCGTCGGGCGTGGCTGGCGGGCCCCAACCGCTGAAATTCGGTAGGAGTCAAACCCGTCACCTGTCCGAACTGCCGCGAGAGGTGGGCCGGGGAGCTGTAGCCCAGCTGGCCGGCCACCTGGGCAATGCTCAGCTCGCCGTAGCCGATGAGCTCCTTGGCCCGCTCCACCTTCTGGCGGATGATGAATTTCTCGATGGTCAACCCTTCCTCGGAGGAAAACAGGTGGGAGAGGTAGTGGTAATCCCGCCCCAGGTGCTGGACCAGGTAATCCGAGTAAGTCAGCAAGCGCGGGCCCGGCTCGGGATAATGAATGAGCGTCACCAGCAGGGTCTTGATTTGCTCCACCAGCTGGGCCCGCGGGTCTTCGAGCAAGGCAAAGCCCGCGGCCTCCAAGCTGGTGCGCACGGGCTCCAGGTCCGGGTCCTGACCGTCGGCGGTACTCACGTCGGCCTCGCCCAGCACCACGCGGTGTACTTGCAGGCCCAAGGCCGTCAGGTCTTCCCTCACCACTCGGATGCACTGGGGGCACACCATGTTCTTTATCAGCAGCCGGTGGGTGCCGGGGGCGGGCAGCGTGAAGCCGGAGCGGAGTTGGGAGTTCATGAGCGGCATCTATTTAACGACTAAGCTACCGCGCAGCATGCCCATGCCACAGGTGAACGTAAAGGTACCCGCCTGCTGGGGCAGCAGCTCCACCAGGGTCGTTTTAAAGGCGGGCAGGTCGCGGCGGATGCTGAAGTCGGGCATGAGCAGCTCCTCGGAGCAGGAGTTTTCCTCGTCGCGGTAAAAGCTCAGCTGCACGGGCTTGCCCCGCTCCACCTCGATGACGTCGGGCGAGTAGCCCCCTTTGACAGTGATGTCCACTTCCTGCACCCCGCTGGCGGTGGAAACGGCGCTGGCCGTCTGGCGGGCGGAAAAGAAGAAGTACCAGATGACAAAAGCCGACAGGGCCAGCCCGGTCAGGGTCACGATGATTTCAGTGGTATCCATAACCTCAGTTTTTAGCAGGGGAGAAGCTGCGCAGCCGCAGCGAGTTGGTGAGCACCGACACCGAGCTCAGGGCCATGGCGCCGGCCGCGAGCATGGGCGAGAGAAGCAGTCCGAAGAAGGGGTAGAGCAAACCCGCTGCGATGGGAATACCCAGCGTGTTGTAGATAAAGGCGAAAAACAGGTTTTGCTTGATGGTGCGGATGGTCTGGCGCGAGAGCTCAATGGCCGTGACCACGCCCTGTAAATCCGAACGCATGAGCGTGATGCCGGCTGCTTCCATGGCCACGTCGGTGCCGCCGCCCATGGCCAGCCCGATGTCGGCCTGGGCCAGGGCCGGGGCGTCGTTGATGCCGTCGCCCACCATGGCCACGATGCGGCCCTCGGCCTGCAGCTCCTTCACCTTGCCCGCTTTATCGGCGGGCAGCACCTCGGCGAAGTAGCGCTTGATGCCCACCTGCCCGGCCACCTGCGCCGCGGTTTGGGGATTGTCGCCGGTCATCATCACCACTTCGATGCCCATGCCCTGCAGCCGTTTGATGGCCGCCGCCGACGTTTCGCGCACGGTGTCGGCCACGCCGATGAGGCCCACGGCCTGCTGGTTCATGGCCACGTAGAGCACGGTCTTGGCCTGGCCCAGCAGCTCGTCGGCTTGCCGGCGCACCGCGGATGAAAGCGAAATACCGGCCTCATCGAGCAGGCGGAAATTGCCGATAAGCACCGCCTGCCCATTAACGGACGCCTGCGCCCCTTTGCCTTCGATGGCCTGGAAACCGGTGGCGGCAATGATAGGGGCCTGCTGGGTGTCAGCATAGCGCACCACGGCTTCGGCCAGCGGGTGCTCGCTCTGCCGTTCCACTGCGGCCACTACCTGCAGCAGCTGGGCGGCGTCCTGGCCCTCGGCCGGCACAAAGTCGGTCACAGCCGGTTCGCCGCGGGTGATGGTGCCGGTTTTGTCGAGCAGCACGGTGTTGACCTGGTGGGCTTTTTCCAAGGCCTCGGCGTTGCGGATGAGCACGCCGTGCTCGGCTCCCTTGCCAGTGCTGACCATAATGGCCGTGGGCGTGGCCAGCCCTAGGGCGCAGGGACAGGCGATGATGAGCACGGCCACAAAGTTGACCAGGGCCAAAGGCAGACGGGCTTCCACGGGCGCGAGGTCAAACCAGAGCACAAAGGTGAGTATGGCAATGACCACCACCGTGGGCACGAAAATGGCGCTGACCTTATCGGCCAGGCGCTGAATGGGGGCGCGGCTGCCCTGGGAGTCCTCCACCAGCTTCACAATCTGGGAAAGCATGGTATCGGCCCCCACTTTGGTCACGCGGAAACGGAACGAACCGGTTTTGTTAAGCGTGGCCCCGAACACGGGGTCCCCGGTTTTCTTTTCCACCGGCAGGCTTTCGCCCGTGAGCATGGCCTCGTCCACCGCGGAGCGACCTTCCTCGATGAGGCCATCAGTCGCCACTTTCTCGCCGGGACGTACCACGATGAGGTCGTTGAGCTGCACCTGCTCAATGGGCACGTCCACTTCCTGGCCGTCGGGGCGCACCACCCGGGCCGTCTTCGCCTGCAAACCCATCAGGGCCTTGATGGCCGCCGAGGTTTGCGTTTTGGCGCGCAGTTCCAGCACCTTGCCCAGCAAAATCAGGGCAATGATGGTGGCCGTGGTGTCATAATACACTTCGGGCATAATGCCCCGGCGCATAAACCAGCCGGGCACCACCGTGGCCGCGAGGCTGTAGAGGAAAGCGGCGCCGGTACCCACCGCAATGAGCGTATCCATGTTGGCGGCCCGGTGCTTGAAGCCGTTCCAGGCCGAGGTAAAGAATTCGCGCCCGCTGTACAGCAGCACCGGGATGGTCAGCACCAGCAGACCGTAGTTCAGCCACTGCATGTTCACGCGGGCCATCATCGCCGGCCAGAGCATGAGCATGCTCAGCGGCATGATGACGATGGCCAGCACCGTGGCTACCCAAAAGCGGCGCTTGAGCTTGACATAGGCCAGGGCCTTCTGCTGGTCGATTTCGGCTTGCCGGTCGGCAGCTGAGGTATCGGGGGCTCGCTCGGTGACGCCGTAGCCAGCATTGACGACCGCCTGTTTAAGGGTAGCCGGGGTGGCTTGAGTTGGCAGGTAGTCGATGGTGGCTTTTTCGGTGGCGAAGTTGACCATGGCCCGCTGCACCCCGGGCGTGCGGGTCAAGGACTTTTCGACGAAGGAAGCGCAGGACGCGCAGGTCATGCCTTCAATGTCGAGGGTTTCAGTCTTGGTTGTTGGTTCCATAAAAATAAGCAGCTGTAATGCTGCATTGGGCCGGGAAACACATTGTTCCCCAGGCTAGAAAGCTCCTTACAAAGGAACGGCGCATCTGCGGCGGGGTTGGTACGGAATCCCACTTGAAACTTGCATAATTTGCACGTAGTGGGCCGGCAATGGATTTACATAATCCGGCCGAAGGCTTGCATAATTTTGCGGTCATCAATTGGGGGCATTTCGCCTAACCGCCGCTTAAAACGGCTTGGTAGCCCTTTGCGGTCCTTTTTTAGAGGCTAAGCGGCCTGCCGCGCGAACGGCCCGGAAACTCTTTATTTAGAAATGGGGTAAATAGGCAGTACCGCCTTTTCGTGGAGAAGTCTACTTTTGCGGTTGCTTAGCGCCTCTCATGTTCCGTAGCCTGTTCCCTTTCCGCCGTTTGCTGGCGACGAGCTTCCTGCTCGTCTTCGTCAACGTGTTCGTGGGCCAGTGCTACTGCGCGACCATCAACCCGGTGGCGGCGGCGCCGATGGCTAAGTTCACCCCAGCGCAGAAGCCTTCGCATCCCGGCTGCCACGGTCACGACAAAGCCCCGGTCCAGCAGAAGTCCACGAAAGCCAAGCATGACCATGCCAAGCACAATTCCAAGCCCGCGGGCCAGGATGACTGCTGCAAGGACAACTCGGCTGCTATTCTTAAGTCGCTCGCCACGCCCGGCGAAAAGCAGCTGCTCGCGTCCGCGCCGGCTCTGCTGCCGGCCAGCAGTGACTTCTTTTTCCGGCCCGCTGCCGGACAGTGGGACCGCACGCATTCGGTCGTTCTGGTGCTCCGCGAGCACCTGCCCCCCAAAATACCCGACATCCGAATCTTTATTCAGTCCCTGACGGTCTGATTGGTTTGACGCGCACTAGGCTCGCCCTGGCATAGCTCTGCTATGTCCGGGGCGGGCCTTTGCATTGTCGTGTCCGCCCGGCGCCTAGTTGCGCCCCCCTCATCTTCCTGGTTTTACCCTCGCCGAACAATGAAAAGTTGTTGCGAAGAAGCCGGCGCACCCGCTCCTAAAGGCCCGGTTCGTCGCCTGCTTTCCTACCTGCTCTATGCTGCGGTAGCTGCCGTGCTGGGCTTTGTGCTCTGGCAGCAATGGCAGGCCTAGCTGCCCGGTAGCAGTACTCTACGCTACCCAGTGTAGCCCCCAATCTGTTCAACCCCATTCCCCTTTTATGTACCGCATCCCGCTTTCCCTGCTGGCCCTGGCCGGCCTGCTCACTGCCACTAGCTGCTCGTCCGAAACCGAGTCCAGCAAAACCACCGACACCGTCACCACGCCCACCAACGGCCCGGCCGAAGGCACCGCCGAGCACGGCGGGGGCCACACCTACGCCTGCCCCATGCACCCCGAGGTCACCAGCACCAAGGAAGGCGACAAGTGCCCCAAGTGCGGCATGAACCTGGAGCACAACGACAAGGTGGCCAACGGCAAAACCTATGAGATGAAAATGGTGCCCACCCCCACGCAGGTCACCGCCGGGCAGCCCACCACGCTGGCCTTTACGCCGGTGGAAACGGGTAAGGGCTCCGCACCCGTGCCCCTGGACGTGGTGCACGAGAAGAAAATTCACCTCATCATCGTCAGCAAAGACCTCGGCCAGTTCTACCACGAACACCCCGAGTACACCGCGGCCGGCGACTACAAGGTGCAGTACACCTTCCCCAAGGGCGGCGAGTACGTGCTGTTCCAGGACTACACGCCCACGGGCTCCGGCCACCAGCTGGGCCGCCAGCCGCTCACGGTAAAAGGCGCGGCCTATGCCCCGGTGAAGTTCAAAAACGACGACATGCAGTGGGACAAGGACGGCTATAAGGCCACCCTTTCCTTCGACAAGGACCTGAAAGTGGGCCAGCTGCTGGGCATGAAAATCAACATCAGCAAGGATGGCCAGCCGGTGACCGACCTGGCCAACTACCTCGGTGCCCTAGGTCACGTGGTGGTCATCAGCGAGGACACCGAGCAGTACCTGCACGTGCACCCCAACGACCAGGCCGACAAAGGTCCCAACATCGGCTTCAACACCAACTTCGAAAAGCCCGGCCTGTACCGCGTATTCCTGCAGTTCAACCACGCCGGCAAGATTCACACCGGCGACTTCACCATCAACGTGAAGGCTTAACGCGAAGGCGTAGCCCCGTCCCTGCTTCCCATTTCATTTTTCCACTAACCCAACCAAACCCATGAAAAAGTCCGCTTTTTTCCTCGCCGCCCTCTGCTCGGGCTCCCTGCTGGTAGCCAGCTGCAGCAGCGACAAAGCCGCCGATTCGACGGCCACGACCAGCGAGACCACCACCACGGAAGGCGCCTCCGGTGACATGGCCGGCATGGACCACTCGGCTGGGGCCGCGGCCGGCGAATCGCCCCTGATGGCCTCGATGAATGAGATGATGCAGAAGATGGAGGCCAGCAAGCCCAAGGGCAACACCGACCACGACTTTGCCCACCACATGCTGGAGCACCACAAGGGCGCCGTGGCCATGGCCGACATCGAGCTGCGCGACGGCAAGGACGCCACCATGCGCCAGATGGCCGAGAAAATCAAAGCCGACCAGCTCAAGGAAATCACCGAGCTCGAAGCCGTGGCCACCCGCCTGGACAGCGCCCCCACCAACTACCAGCCCAACGACCCGGCCGACCCCTTCACCAGCAAGATGAAGGCCTCGATGGACGGCATGATGCAAAACATGCCCAAGCCCGTGGCCAACCCGGACATGAACTTCAACATGCTGATGACGGTGCACCACCAGAGCGCCGTGGACATGGCCAAGGCCGAGCTGGCCCACGGCAAGGACACCAAGCTCAAGGAAATGGCGCAGATGATGATTACTGCCCAGGAGAAGGAAATCGCCGATTTCAAGGCCTGGCACGACAAGAACACCGACAAGATGTAATTCCCGGGAGGCAGGTGGCGCCGCCGGTTGGCGGACGCGACCTGCTCCCATTCTCACCCCTTCCCACCATACCGGTTATCCCGTTTCCCATGAAGATTGTAAAGATTTCATTCGTTGCCGCCGCGCTTTTTGCCCTCGCTCCCCTGGCCTCGCAGGCCCAGCACGCCCACGGCGCGGGCGCCGCGGACAAGCACATCGCCCCCGGCGAAACCCACGCCCATGCCTCGCCGCACGGCGGCATGGTGCGTTCGGCCAAACCCTACCACATGGAGCTCGTGCAGCAGCCCACCGAGCTGCGCATCTACCTGCTGGGCGACAAGATGGCCGCCGTGCCGAACAAGACCCTGACGGGCTCGGTGATGGTGCAGACCACCGACAACAAGACGACGACCGTGCCGCTCACGGCCGGCGGCACCGACTACGTGGTGGCCAAGCTGCCCGCCGGCACCAAAGCCCGCACCGCCATCGTGAGCCTGAAAAACGGCAGCGAGGCCCTGAACGTGCGCTTTGACAAGCTGGACACGGCCGCCAAGGCCGGCAAGTCGGTGACAGCTGCCTACACCTGCCCCATGAACTGCGAGGGCAGTGCCAGCGACAAGCCCGGCAGCTGCCCCAAGTGCGGCATGGCCCTGGTCAAAAAAGCCTAGGCGGAGCCTGTTTTTCGGGCGCAGTGCGTCCGGGCCTTTCTCCGTCTTGGGCCGTCTGCTGCTGCAACGGTGGGCGGCCCTATGACTGGCGTTAACCTGATTCTATGAAGTACTTGAAAATGAAACGTGCGGCGAACCGACTGCTGCTGCTGACCCTGGTACTCCTGGGGCTGGGCCCGGCCGGGGTGCGCGCGCAAACCGTTATCGGGCTGGACAGCGCCGAAGCCCAGACCCTGCGCCGGCACCCGCGGCTGCGGCAATCCGACCGCGAAATCGAGGAGCAACGGGCCCTCAAGCGCGGCTCGTTTGCGCCGGCCAACCCGGACTTTCTGTTCTCAGCCCCCACGGGCGAGATGTGGGCCCCGGGCGTGGTGCAAACCATCGACCTGCCCAACGTCTACCGCCAGCAGTCTAAGGTGGCGCAAGCGGGCATTACCCTGGCCGAACGCAACCGCGAAGTAAGCCGGGCCAGCGTGCTGCGCGACACCCGCCTGGCGTATTTGGCCCTGCAGTTCGCGGAAGCGCAGGTGCGGCAGCTTACCTACCAGGACAGCCTGTTCCGGGTGCTGCGTGTAGCTACCGAGCGCCTGTTCACGGCCGGCGAAGTCACCTCGCTGCAGCGCATCAGCACCGACGCCGAAGCCCGGCAAGTGACCGTGCAGCTGCAGCAGGCCACCGCCGACCGGCAGGCCGCCCAGCGCCGCCTGGGCCTATTGATGGGCCGGCCCAACGAGGCGCTGGCCACCAGCACCGACCTGGGCCGCACCGGCACGGAGCTGGCCCAAACGGGCACGGCTTTGCTCGCGGGCCTGCCGGCCGAAGACAGCACAGCCCTGGTGCGCAGCCCCACGCTGGCCGCCGCCACCCAGAACGTGGCCCTGAGCCAGTCGGGCATCAGCTTGGTGCGCGCTCGCCGCACCCCCGCGTTGACGGTGGGCTATCAGAACCAGGCCTTTGAGAACTCGGCGCTGAAGTACCGTTTCCAGTTCGGTGTCTCGGTGCCCATCTGGTTCTGGACCTACCGCTCCCAGCTGCAGGCGGCCACCGCCCGCTCCCAGGCCGCCAGCTACCAGCTGCAGGCCCAGCGCCTGGAGCTCAGTAGTCAGTATCAGCAGGCGCTGGCCGATACGCGCAAGTTCTCGGCCTCGCTGGGCTACTACGAGCAGACCGGGCTGCCCCAGTCGCGGGCTATTATCAGCCAGTCCCAGCGCCTGTTCCGGGCCGGGGAAGTCAGTTACCTGCAGCTCATTATGAGTTTGAACCAGGCCTTTGCCATCCAGAACACCTACCTGACCACCATCCGCGACTACCGCCAGGCTTTGGTCGAGCTTAACTACCTGCGGGGCGAATAACCGTCAACCATCATGAAACAACTCCTGATTTTGCTGCTGGGCCTGCTGCTAAGCGGCACGGCCTATGCCCACGGGGGCGAAGACCACGGCGACGGGCCCAAAGCGGGCACCGCGGCCGGCGCGACGTCGTTTTCGGTGGCCGCGCTTTCGGAACAGTTCGAGGCGCTGCTGCGCTACGAGCCTCTGGAAGGGGGAAAGCCCGCCGACCTGCGTTTGTTCCTTTCCGACTACGCCAGCAACGCCCCCATCAAAGGGGCTAAGCTCACCCTCACCACCCCGGAAGACGCCACCCTGAAGTGGGCGGTGACCGAGCAGGAGCCGGGCGTGTACCTCGTGGAAGGCCAGTTTCCCGCCAACAAGGCCTACAGCTTTGCCCTCAACGTCGTGGCCGGCGAGACGGCTGATTTGCTGCTACTTGAAGGCATCAAGGTAGGGGAGAAGCTGCCCGTAGCGGCCGCGGCCCCTGCTGCGGCCACGTCGCTGTTCTCGTCCTGGAAAACCATTCTGGCCCTGGTCGGCGCCTTTGCACTCGGCATCGGCCTGACGGCCCTGCTTATGCGGCGCCGCCGCCAAGCCCCGGAGCCTGTGCTGCAAACCTCGGAGCAGGCGTTGACCGCCAGCCGCCGCACCCCCTTCCCTTAATGCTCCCCCGATATGAAAACCAAGCATAAATTCCTGGCGGCCACGGCCGCCGCGGGACTGGTCCTGACGGTACTACTCCCTCCCCCGGGCCTGGTGCGGGCGCACGGCGGCGAGGACCACGGCGGCGAGGCTAAGGCCAGCACCGGCGTGGCCTCGACCGACGAGGTGCTGCTGCCCAAGGAAAGCCAGTTTCTATTCGAAGTGCGCACCAACCTGGCCGCATTCTCCACTACCTACAGCCGGGCCACGCTCTACGGCACGGTATCGGCCGCGGCCGGGGGCGAAGGCCGCGTAGTGGTGCCTCAGACGGGGCGCATCATAAGCCTCGCCGCGCAGGTGGGCAAGACCGTACGGGCCGGGCAGACGCTGGCCGTCATCGAGCAAACGCTCGACGCCACCCAGCAAATCGGGCTGAGCACCGAGCGGGCCAACGCCCAGGCCGAGCTGCGCGCCGCCCAGCAGGACTACGCCCGCCTGCAAAGCATCGCCGATATCGCCGCCCGCAAGGACGTGGTGGCCGCTGAGCTGCGCCTGCGCCAGGCGCGCCAGAACGCCGGCATCCAGAACGGGCAGGCCGGCCAGCGCCGCGTCAGCATCACTTCGCCGGTGAGCGGCACGGTGGACGTGTTTAATCTCGCCGTGGGCCAGCAGGTGAGCCAGGGCGACGAGCTGTTCCGCGTCATCAACCCCGGCAAGCTACGCGTGGAGGCCCAAGTGTTTGCCCAGGATTTGGCCAAGGTGACGCCCGGCGCCCGGTTTCGAGTCGAAGGGTTGCAAGGGCAGGCCGGTGTGCCCGCCCGGCTCGTGGTGTTCAGCAACGTGGTCAATCCCGTGAACCAGGCCCGCCAGCTGGTGCTGGAGCTTGACGCTCAGGAAGGCAGCGCCTACCGCGCCGGCCAGGCCGTGAACGTGCAGGTGGTAGGCCAGACCGGCGGCGGCACCCCGCAGCTGGTGGTGCCTACCTCGGCCATTACCGACCTCAATGGCAAGCCCGTGGTATTTGTGCACACCGAGCCCGAGCGCTTTAAGATTCGCTTTGTGCAGCCCGGGGCCGTGAACGGCCAGCAAACGGTGCTGGTGCAGGGCCAGGTCAACGAAAACGACCGGGTGGTGACCACTGGCACCTACCAGCTCAAATCCATTTACCTCAATCAATAAGTCCCGCTCCGCGGTGGCAGCTTCCTCCCTCCCCATGAAAAACCTCTTTGCTTTCGCGGCGCTGACCGCCACGCTTTCTCTCACTGCCGCGACAGCGCGGGCCCAGACGGCCCCGGCCGCCAGCTCCGCCGCCGACGAGACTGCGGTGAAAGCGGTGCTGACCAAGTACCAGCAGGCCGTGCAAAAGCTCGACACTACTGGCACGGCCCGCCTGTTCACGGCCAACTCCCAGGTGTTCGAGTCGGGTGGGGTGGAAGGCACCTACCGGCACTACGCCGAGCATCACCTGGCTCCCGAGCTCAAGGAATTCAGTGCCTTCACCTTCAGCGACTACAAAGCCACCGTGCAGGTCGACGGTCCCTACGCTTTTGCGACGGAAACCTACACCTACACCATCAACCTCAAAAAAGGCCCTCAGGACAAGGAAGCCAAGGCGCCCATCGTGCGCCGCGGGGTGGCCACTTCGGTGCTGCGCAAAAACGCCGCCGGGCAGTGGCAAATCATGAGCACCCACTCGTCGGCGCGCACCCCCCGCGTCAAAAAATAAGCTGTCCGGCGGGCCTGGGCTGCGGCCCGGGATGCTGCCGATTCCGGGAGGGGAGGGGCCACCCGGCCGCTCTCGCTTCTTCCTCTTTGCGCTAACCACCGATGCTAGACAAGATAATTCGCTTTGCCCTGCAAAACCGGCTGCTGATGCTGGCCTTTGCCGTGGGTCTCCTGATTGCCGGCTCCTACACGGCCCGGCAGCTGCCCGTGGACGTGCTGCCCGACCTGGACCGCCCCCGCGTGACCGTGTTTCTGGAAGCGCCCGGCATGGCGCCCGAAGAAGTGGAAGCCCTGGTGACGCTGCCCGTGGAAACGGCCCTGAACGGGGCCACCGGCGTGTCGGCCGTGCGCTCCAACTCGGCCATCGGCCTGGGCATGGTGTTCGTGGAGTTCGACTACGGCACCGACATCTTCACCGCCCGCCAGATTGTGAGCGAGAAGCTGCAAACCACCGGCGAGCAGCTGCCCGAAGGCATCACGCCGGTGCTGGGGCCCATCTCCTCGGTCATGGGCCAGATTATGCTGGTGGGGCTATCGGGCGGCAAGGAAACCAACGCGGCCGACCTGCGCACCCTGGCCAACTACACCGTGCGGCAGCGCCTGCTATCCATTCCGGGCGTGGCCCAGGTCATTCCCATCGGGGGCGACAACCTGCAGTACCAGGTGCTGCTCGACATGCCCCGGCTGAACGCCACCGGCCTGACCGTGAACCAGGTGGAAGAGGCCCTGCGCCAATCTAACCTGAACACCACGGGTAACTTCTTCGACCGCAACGGCTCGGAAGTACTGATTCGCAACCTGGGCCGGCTGCGCTCGGTCACCGACATCGAGAACATCATCGTCGGCTACCGCGAGCAGTCGCCCATACGTGTAGCGGACATTGCCAAGGTGGAGTTCGGGGCCCGCTTCAAGCGCGGCGACGGCAGCGTGAACGGAAAGCCCGCCGTGATTCTGAGCATCGAAAAGCAGCCCGGAGCGGCTACCGTGGGTTTGACTGAAGCCGTGGAAAAAGCGCTGGTGGAGCTCAAGCCCTCTTTACCCAATGACGTGCAGGTGAATACGCGCCTGTTCAAGCAGTCCGAGTTTATCGAGTCCTCGATTTCCAACGTGGAGGAAGCCCTGCGCGACGGCGCCATTCTGGTCGTCATCGTGCTGTTTGCCTTTCTGCTGAACGTGCGCACCACCTTTATTTCGCTGGTGGCCATTCCGTTGTCGTTGCTGGTTACGGCGCTGGTGTTCCGGGCGGCGGGCATCAGCATCAACACCATGACGCTCGGCGGCCTGGCCATTGCCATCGGCGAGCTGGTGGATGATGCCATCGTGGACGTGGAAAACGTGTACCGGCGCCTCCGCGAAAACAAGCAAAAAGCGTATCCCCAGCCCGTCTTAAAAGTCATCTATGCCGCTTCTTCCGAGGTGCGCAACTCCATCGTGTACGCCACCATCATCGTGGTGCTGGTGTTTTTGCCCCTGTTCGCGCTGGAAGGCATGGAAGGCCGCATTTTCGCGCCGCTGGGCATTGCCTACATCACCAGCATCGTGGCCTCGCTATTCGTGTCGCTCACCGTCACGCCGGTGCTCTGCTACTATTTGCTGCCCCAGATGAAGCAGATGGACCACCCCGAAACCGACGGTGGGCTGGTGCGCTGGCTCAAGAAAAAGGACACCCGCCTGCTGGGCTGGGGCCTGCAGCACCCCAAAGCCATCCTTGGGGTGACCGGGGCGCTGTTCGTGGCAGCCATGGCGCTAATTCCATTTTTCGGCACCGAGTTTTTACCGCCCTTCAACGAAGGCTCGCTCACGGTCAATTTCTCGGCCCCGGCCGGCACCTCGCTCACCGAATCCAACCGCCTGGGCAGCCTGGGCGAGCAGCAGATGCTCAAAATTCCGGAAGTGGCCTACACCGCGCGCCGGACGGGCCGGGCCGAACTAGATGAGCACGCCGAGTCGGTGAACAACTCGGAAATCGAGGTGGCCTTCAAGACCGAAGCCGAGCTGGAGAAGGAAGGCAAAACCATGCGCAGCCGCGACGAAATCCTGGCCGACATGCGCGAGAAGCTCAGTTTGATTACGGGCGTGAACGTGAACATCGGCCAGCCCATTTCACACCGCCTCGACCACCTGTTGTCGGGCGTGCGCGCCCAGGTGGCCATCAAAGTGTTTGGCAACGATTTGCTAGAGCTGCGCCGCTACGCCAACGAGGTGCGCACTGCCGCATCTACCGTACCGGGCGTGGTGGACCTGCAGGTGGAGAAGCAGGTTCAGATTCCTCAGCTGCTCATCCGGCCCAAGGACGATGCCCTGCGCGCCTACGGCATGGCCCGCGGCGAAGTGGTGCGCGACCTCGAAACGCTGTTCCAAGGCGCCGTGGTCTCGCAGATGCTCGACGGGCAGAAGCGCTTCGACCTGGTGGTGAAGCTGCCCGAAGCCCAGCGCAACGACATCGCCGCCATCGGCCAGACCCGCATCGAAACGCCCACGGGCGCGATGATTCCGGTGAGCCAGGTAGCCGACATCGTGTACGAGCCGGGCCCCAACACCGTCAACCACGAAAACACCCAGCGCCGCATCACCATCTCCCTGAACGTGGCCGAGCGCGATTTGGGCTCCACGGTCAAGGAGATTCAAGCCAAAGTGAATGCGCAGGTGAAGCTGCCCCCGGGTATTACCTCACCTACGGCGGGCAATTCGAGAGCCAGCAGTCGGCCTCGCAGAAAATACTCTGGCTGAGCTTGTTTTCGCTGGCCGGCATCTTCCTGGTCTTGTTCTCGCACTTCAAGTCCAGCTACATGGTGGGGCAGATTATGCTCAACATCCCGCTGGCGCTCATCGGCTCGGTGGTGG
Organism: Hymenobacter sp. J193; assembly: GCF_024700075.1. Taxonomy (NCBI): domain Bacteria; kingdom Pseudomonadati; phylum Bacteroidota; class Cytophagia; order Cytophagales; family Hymenobacteraceae; genus Hymenobacter; species Hymenobacter sp. J193. The sequence goes on along the minus strand of NZ_JAJONE010000004.1, from coordinate 67,835 downwards.
CCGTGCTGCTCACCGGCGGCACGTTCAGCATTGCCTCGCTAGTGGGCTTCATCACGCTCACCGGCATTGCCTCCCGCAACGGCATCATGATGATTTCGCACTACATCCACCTCGTGGAGCACGAAGGCGAGAAGTTCGGCATCCCCATGATTATTCGCGGCTCCCTGGAACGCTTGGTGCCGGTGCTGATGACGGCCCTGGTGGCGGCCCTGGCCCTGGTGCCGCTTACGCTGGCCAAGGACGCGCCGGGCAAGGAAATCCTGTATCCGGTGGCCACCGTCATTCTCGGGGGCCTGCTCTCGTCCACCTTCCTCGACATCATCGTGACGCCGGTGGTGTTCTGGCTGGTAGGGGAGAAGGCCTTGGCGCAGTACTTCGCCTCTCACCAGGAAACGGGTTTGGACGACCACCCGCAGGAGCTCAACGCGCAGCCGCTTACGCCGCCCTCGGATTTGAATCCGGTGCTGCCTACCCGCTAGGTTATGCCTAATCGCCACGATTCTGCTGCGCCCACCACTGTGCTTTACATCAAGCACATGGTGTGCGCGCGCGGTATCCGGGTGGTTCGGCAGGAGCTGGAAGGCCTGGGCTTGCAGGTGCTCGACGTGCGCCTGGGCGCGGCCACGGTGGCGGGCACGGCCGAGGAGCTGGACTGGCCCCGCCTGCGGGCCACGCTGGAAGCAGCGCGGTTTGCCCTGCTCGAAACCTTTCACCAGACCCTGGTGGAACGGGTCAGCGTGGCGGTGAACCGCCTGCTGCGCGAGCCGGGTGAAAGCCTGCGGCACCGGGCTTTTGGGGCGGCGGTAGCCCGGGAGCTGGACCTGACCTACGGGCAGCTCAGCGCGGCCTTTGCCCGCCTGGTGGGCGATAAGACGCTGGCGGCCTACATTATTAGTCAGCGCCTGGCCTATGCCCAGGAACTCCTGACTTCGTCTTCCCTGAGCGTGGGGCTCATTGCCCGGCGCCTGGGCTACGCCAGCCTGGCGCACTTCTCCGGCCAGTTCCGGCGCCTGGCCCGCTGCTCGCCTTCCGCGTATCGCCGGCTGCTGCGGGCCGAAATGGCTGCGGTTGTGGGGGATGAGGCCCCAAATCATGCAAGGGATGGGAAGTAATATGCAAAACCGTGGGCCATGGGGGAGGTATACTTAGGCAGCAGCCCGGTCGGGTTGCCTTGTTTGTTCACTTATATACCTTTCCCATGCATACCCAAAACCAAAGCCTGCTCGACGCCCTCAATGCCTGCATCGCCGCCTGCGAGCATTGCGCCACGGCCTGCCTGCAGGAAGACAACGTGAAGATGATGGCCCGCTGCGTCCTGTTGGACCGCGACTGCGCCGACGTGTGTGCCCTCACCGCCCGCCTCGTGGCCCGCGGCTCGGAGCACGCCGCCCATCTGCTGAAGGAGTGTGCTGAAATCTGTAAGGCCTGCGCCGACGAGTGCGAGAAGCACGGCGCCCACTCCCAGCACTGCAAGGAGTGCGCCGAGGCTTGCCGCCGCTGCGAGCAGGCTTGCCGCCAGGGCATCGCCGCTTAATTGTTATTGATACCGTGTGAAGCCAGCCCGTCGCGTACGGGCTGGCTTTTTTCTTGGGTTCCGGCGTGGAAATCATGCTGGTTCGCGGCCTAATTCTGTACGCCGGGCATGGGCGGCGCTCCTACTTTTGCGGGGTCGTTTACCCGTCATAAATACCCCGCTGATGACCCTGGCTCCCGCCCTGCGCAAATTCCTGCTCACCGCCCACATCACGTTCTCGGTGGGCTGGCTCGGAGCCGTGGCCGTGTTCCTGGCCCTGGCCATCACCGGCCTGACCAGCTCCGATGCCTTACTGGTGCGCACGGCCTACCTGGCCATGGGCCTGAGCGGCTGGTTTGTTATCGTGCCCTCCAGCCTGGCCGCGCTGGCCACCGGCGTGGTGCAGGCGCTGGGTACGCCCTGGGGCTTGTTCAAGCACTACTGGGTGCTGGTGAAACTGGTGCTCACAGTGGGCGCCACGCTCTTGCTGCTGCTGCACATGCAGCCCGTTACCTACCTGGCCGAGGTAGCCGCCAAGTCCGACCTATCCACGACTGACCTGCGCGGGCTACGCCTGCAGCTGCTGGCTGATGCCGCCGCCGCGCTGGTGGTCTTGCTGGCGGCCACCGCCATTTCGGTCTACAAACCCTGGGGACGCATCGGTAAGTGGCGGCAGCAACAGCAGGCCCACGCCCAAGCCGTGGCCGCGGGTCACGCCGCTGCTTTGCCGAAGCCCTGGGGCCGCTATCTGCTCATCGCCGGGCTGGTGCTGCTGCTGCTCTTTGTCGTTGGCAAACACCTGCTAAGCGGGGGCATGAGTCATCATTAAAGCAAGTCCTGCGCCGTGATAGGCGGGCCAGTAGCGGCACAGCTGATACAAATCATGCAAGCCTCAAGCTTAATTCTGTACCCCTTCCCGGGCACGTGCCGCTACTTTTGGGTGTTTTAAACCCGAACCCGCCCACCAAGGGCGCCATGCATTACTACCATGAAAACGCTTCAATTCAACACCAACATCAACTGCGGCGGCTGCATCAAAGCCGTAACGCCCACCCTCAACGGCGAGAAGGCCATTGCCAGCTGGCAGGTCGACACGGCCAATCCCAACAAGGTCCTGACCGTGACCGGCGACGTGACCGAGGAGCAGGTGCTGGCCCTGGTGGAAGATGCCGGCTTCAAGGCTACCAAGGCCTAATTTCTCTTTTGAGTGCTACCCACGACGTACGGACCGTGGATTCTTAAACTACCCCGCGGCCGTACCGGCGGGCCCATCTTAATCACTAGAACCGATGAAACACAAGATGATGATGTTCAGCGCTGCGGCGTTGCTCTCCGCTGGTGCGCTGTTTGGCTTCACCAGCCCCACGTCCGCCGCGGCTGATTGCCCGCTGAAGGGCACCCCCGATTGCCCATTGGTGCAAAACTGCGCCCAGGCCGGCACTCCGGCCTGCACGGCAGGAGCCCCCAGCTGCTGCGCCGCTAAGTAAGCTACCCGATGCTGCTTAAAACGCCTGACCCTGTGGCCGGGCGTTTTTCGTTTTGGCACTCCCTAAAGCGGCCGGCAGCTGGGCACGGTGTACCTACGCAGCTACCGTGGTGCTTGAAATTATGCAACTGGGTGGACCCTTGCGTGTAAACATTGTCTCGGCCCGCCTACGTATGGTACATCACAGAGAACTGCAACGACCATCCGGCGAGGGGCCAGAGGTCCGCGCGGCCTCTTCATCGTCCATCGGGCAATGCCCCGGCGCTGCTATTAGCGGTGAGCCGGGGTTTTTCCGTGCACCAGCCTTAGCTAATTCGGCTCTATGTTTTCAGATTTTCCCAATCTGCACCCCCTGGTGGTGCACTTACCCATCGTCCTGATTATGCTGGCCGCGGCGTTGCAGGCCCTGCTGGTGTTCAAGGACTGGCCCCAGGTGCGCTGGATTGCCCTGGCGGTAATGGCCGGGGGCTTCGCCGGGGCGGTGGCGGCCAGCACGGTGTTTCATGCCCTGCCCCTGGGCTTGTCACCCCGGGCGGCGGCGGTATTTGCGGCCCACGAACAGTTTGCCAGCTACACCACCTGGCTCTCGGGCATCACGCTGCTACTAGCCAGCATCGGGTTTTACTTTAAGGTACAGCGCCGAGCCTACGAGGTGGTGGTGCTGGTAGCGGCGGTGGCGGCGGCCGGCGCGCTTTCCGTGGCCGGGCACCGGGGCGCGCAGCTGGTGTACGTGGAGGGCGTGGGCCCCCAGGGCAACCTGCTCGACAAAAGCCACGGCCACGGTGGGGATGAAGAAATGCCTGATATGGACATGCCTACTTCGGGGGCGGACGCCCACAACGAGGAGACCGGCACGACGTCGGACAACCCCCAGCCCGGAATGGAGGACATGAACATGGACCCCAAGGCCGCTCAGCCAGGCCAGCGCGGTCAACCCATGGAACAGATGGACGGCATGACCATGCCCAATCAACCGCGGGGCGGCCAATCGCAGCCGGCACGAACACGTAGCGCCGCACGACCGGGGGCCATGGCGGATATGCCGGGGATGAACATGCCCGGCATGAGCACACCGCGCTCTTCTGCCCAAGGGCCCAGCCGTAAAGGGCAGCCCACTCAAATGGATATGGGCAACATGCCGGGCATGGATATGGGGCCCGCCCGCCCGAAGAATACGCCCCGGAATCAGCCTGCCATGGGCAACATGGGCCCGATGAAGGGCATGGAAAACATGCCCGGCATGCAGCCCGCCAGCGGCCAAAAGCCTGCCACGACTCGTCAAACAACGAGCGACATGTCAGGAATGCCAGGCATGAAAAAGGGCGAATCTATGCCCGGCATGGGCGATATGAAGGGCATGGACATGAAGGGCAAGGATGGCAAGGCCATGGACATGAAGGGCGCCGGAACAATGCCTGGCATGGCCATGCCCAGCCCGATGGACAAGTACCGCTTCGAGGACAACAACCCGGCGCGCACCCAACCCAAAAGCAATAACTAAGTGACGATGCGAGTACTCTTTCTGCTAGCTGCGCTGCTGGCCACCTTGCCCGCCTGGGCCCAAAATATGCCGGGCATGCGCATGGCCAAGGGCACCGAGCCCCACCTGACCCAGTCCGCGCCCCCGGCCGCCGAGCTGCAGGGCAAAGTCGTGACGCCCCGCACCAGCTACGTGGGCAAACGGGTGGAATACGACCTGTACGTCGACGAGCGCCTGGTCAACTTCACCGGCCGCACCCGCCGGGCCATCGGCATCAACGGCCAGATTCCGGCCCCCACGCTCACCTTCAACGAGGGCGACACGGCCGTGATTCGGGTGCACAACCAGATGCACATGGAAACCTCCATCCACTGGCACGGCATCCTGCTGCCCAACGCGCAGGACGGCGTGCCCTACCTCAACACAGCCCCCGTGGAGCCGGGCGGCACGCACACGTTTACGTTCCCCCTGATACAGAGCGGCACCTACTGGTACCACTCCCACACCATGCTGCAGGAGCAGGACGGCGTGTACGGCTCCATCGTTATCCACCCCAAGCGGATTCCCTACGAGATGAAGGAGTACGTGCTGGTGCTCTCCGACTGGACCGACCACAAATCCAAGGAAGTGCTGCGCTACCTCAAGCGCACCGGCGAGTGGTTTGCCGTGCAGAAAGGCGCCACCCAGAGCTACGGCGAGGCCCTGGCCGCCGGCTACTTCAAAGACAAGCTCAAGCAGGAGTGGGGCCGCATGCCGGCCATGGACCTGACCGACATCTACTACAACAAGTTTTTGACCAACGGGCAGGAAAAAGGCTATTTCAAGGACGCCAAGCCCGGGGAGGTGGTGCGCCTGCGCGTCATCAACGGCAGCGCCTCCTCGTACTTTTTCCTGCAGTACGCCGGCGGCCCCATGCAGGTGATTGCCGCCGACGGCATCAACGTGGAGCCCTTCCCGGTCACCAAGCTCGAAATTGCCACGGCCGAAACCTACGACCTGCTGGTGACCGTGCCCGCCATGGGCGCGGCCGAGTTTCGGGCCACGGCCAACGACATCACGGGCTACACCTCTACCTACATCGGGGCGGGCGAGCCGATGAAAGCGCCGGACCTGCCCCGCATCAACTACTTCCAGATGATGCGCGAAATGAACAGCATGGAGGGCATGAGCGGCATGAATATGGGCGGCGCCGGCATGACCAAGCAGCAGGGCAGTGGGGAAATGAAAGGCATGGACATGTCAGGCCAGAAGCCAGCTAGTGGCTCGCCGATGCCGGGGATGGACATGCAGCACGGGGCGCCGCCCGCCACCACGGCGCCCTCGCCGCAGAACCGACCCGAAAATGCCCAGGAAAAAGCCGGCAAGAGCATGGGCAGCATGCAGGACACGGGCAGCATGGCGGGCATGGACATGGGCGGCATGGCCGGAATGAGTGGCATGGGGGGCAGCGCCGGCGACTTCAACTACAATCAGCTGCGGGCCCTTAACCCCACCACGCTGGACTCGACCAAGCAGTGGCGGGAAATCAACCTGACCCTGACCGGCAACATGCTGCGCTACGTGTGGTCGTTCGACAACAAGACCCTGTCCGAGGCCGACAAAATTCCCATCCGCAAGGGCGAGAACGTGCGCATGACGTTCACCAACACCACCATGATGCGCCACCCCCTGCACCTGCACGGGCACTTTTTCCGGCTCGTCAACGCCCAGGGCGCCTACTCGCCGATGAAGCACACCTTCGACATTCAGTCCATGGGCAAGGTCACCATCGAGTTCGACGCCAACGAGGAGCAGGACTGGTTTTTCCACTGCCACATCCTCTACCACATGATGGCCGGCATGGCCCGCATCGTGAGCTACGAAGGCACCCCGCAGAACCAGTACGCCCGCACCGACTACAAGGAGCTGAAAAAGGAAGACAACCGGCCCTACCTCTGGGCCGACCTGATGGCGCACTCGCAGGGCGCTTTTCTAGAGACCACCCTTTCCAATAACCGCAACGCGCTGGAATTCGAGGGCCGGGCGAACTACCAGGGCAACTTCGAGACCGAAACCCACCTGCTGCGCTACCTCGACAACCGGCAGTTTCTCGCCGCCTTCGTCGGCTTCGATTACCGCAACAACCGCACGCTGCTGGCGGAAGGGGAGCGGAACACCAAAAACAACCGGCGCGTCTTCGACGTGGGCCTGTACTACCTGCTGCCGCTGCTGGTGCGCTCGGAGCTGCGCCTGGACAGCAACGGCAAGGTGCGCCTGCAGCTGGAGCGCACCGACCTGCCCCTGAGCAACAACTTCTTTGCCGATTTGCTGGTGAACACGGACCGGGAGTACAACGTCGCCTTCCGCTACATGGTCAGCAAGTACGTGTCGCTGAGCACCAACTACGACAGCGACTACAAGTGGGGAGCTGGCCTGACCCTCCACTATTAACGGGCAGCCGGCTCCCTACTTGCAGGTCTGCACCAGCGCCGTCACGCTCAGCGTTGCCGTGGCGTCGGTGGTGTAGTTGTCGTTGTTCACGCACACGTAGAGCCGGCGGATGCCGGGCGGCAGGCTGATGGGCCGGGTTTCCTGGGGGGTGTTGGACGCCACGCGCAGGCAGCTCTTCACGTCCTTGATGTAGCCTTTGGTGTCCAGAAACTGCTGCGCTGAGGCTTCGTCGGGCGTGATGTACCAGTGGCATTTGGTGCTCACGGTGGGCGGCGCATTGTTGCCCTGCTTTGTGAGGGCCGTAGCCGCCGTAGTCAGCAGGGCGGGCGCGGACATGCCGCCCGTACCGACTACGCCGGCCAGGGCCAGAGCCGTGGACCACGACACCGGGGGCTGGCCTTCGTCGCGCACATCCAGCTTGTAGACGATGCCCACCGTGCCTTCGGGAATGTCCACGGTGAAGACTTTGCGGCTGATGTGCATGCAGTTGCTGCAGTGAATCGAGGCGGTGCTCAGCGGCAGCGCCTCCTGCATGAGAGACTTGCACTTGATTTCCCGGCCATCGTCGCGCCAGCTGCGAAAGTCGGCTTGCTGCACGCCGTTGACGTAGGTGCCCTTGAAGCTCACCTGGCCGTTTTCGTGCCAGCCGCAACACAGTCCCGTGGGCTTGTCGGGGGCTTCGCTGGCCATCTTGCCTTCCCACTGCTTTTTCCAGGACGGATAAAAGTAGTCCCGCACCGTGCCCATGGTTTTGCCGGCGGCATCGTGGCGGGCAACGCGGGCGTAGCTGACTTCCTCCAGTGTTTCGGTGCGCTCCCAGTCGCGGTCAAAGTAGACGGTATCGGCCGGGGGCAGGGTAACCGCGGCGGGCTTGGGCCGCTGGGCGAGCGTAGGAATGCTGACAATCAGAAGTAGAAATTGAAGAATGTAAAGTTTTGCCATATAGACTTTGCTAGTAGAATAAGCGGAAGGGCGGTCGGTAAAAGTACTAACTAGATGCTTTTACACTAATCAATGCCGCCCAATAAAATGGTCAGTAGCTGGCCACGTATTTTGGTAGGCTAATTCCACCCCCTATTACCCTTTACTTGCGCTCATGCTACACGCTACTACCCCTCCAGACAAGGATGATGCTTTCGTTACCAAGCTACTTGATAAGTTGAAGGTTGAGTTTGAACCCGAGTTGGTACTTATCCGGCCGGAACCTTATGCTAAGCATCTAAACTGCTTTCCCAATGTTGAGGAAAAGGTGAAGCGGGATGGCGGGCGAATTCATTACGGTTGGGCTATCCACAAAACAACTATCCTATGCGAAGCAGAAAGGCATGCGGTCTGGGAAGATGAGCAGGAAGAGTTCGTAGACATCACCCCAACGGAAGGGCAGGCCGAACACACGCTTTTCGTTTCGGACAATGAAGGGTTTGTGTACACCGGCCAAGACACAGACAACGTGCGAATCAATATCACTGGTAACCCTGTAGTGGACGATTTTATCCGAGTATGCGAAACGCTTTCCAAGATACACGCTTACGGTACCCGGGGAGATGATATGCACATGCGGCTACCCGACGCTGCCCTAGAGCTTCACCACTATTACGATGCGTTGAAAAACGCCTTGCAGGGATTCATTTACATGGGCGGTATGCCTAAGAAGCGATGCCTTTGCCAGGGACCCGACCGTTACAAAAATTGTCACGGCAAAAGCATCGGCCCGCGCATCAAAGCAGACCTGCGAAAACTGAAAACCAATTTGGGTGAGGCAGACCGACCGGCTTAGACACTAAATAAGGTATGATAAGTCTTAGTTATCATACCTAGAAGGCCGTTGATGACAGCGACCTTTCTTTTCAGGAATAGGTATCGATTAGTAAGTCTTATCACTACCTATCTGCTATCTTGCCGGCATATCCCAAACCAGGTGACGATACCTTATATATAGGCTGCATGGAAAACTCCGCCGCACTGACCGTGAATCCCGTGGGCCACGGGCTGGCGCACCACACGGGCGCGGCCGCCCGCTATGTCGAGGCCGGGCTGACCGGCGCACCCAATACGGCCCGTGCGTATGCCGCGCACCTGAAGCGCTTCAGCGCCTGGTGCACCGAGCACGGCTTCTCGGCGCTGCCGGCGCCCGTTGATGCGCTGGTTGGTTTTTGTACCCATCTGGCCGAAGCCGGCAAAAAGGTCGGCACCTTGGAGCAGCACTGCGCGGCCATCAGCAAGGCGCATGCGGTTCGTGGTGTGGACTCGCCAACGGACGACAAGCAGTTCAAGATTTTCATGGATGGAGTGCGCCGGTTACATGGCGTTCGGCAAAAGCAGGCGCCGGCATTTTCACTTGTGCAACTCAAGCAGCTCGTGCGCAGCCTGGACGTGGAAACGGTGACCGGTCTGCGGGACCGGGCCATTCTGTTACTCGGTTTCACGGGGGCGTTTCGCCGCTCCGAGCTGACCGCCCTCAACCTGCAGGACTTACGCTTTACTGAGGAGTGCTTGGTCGTGTCACTAGGCAAGAGCAAAACCAATCAACTGGGTGACTATGAGGAGAAGGCAATTTTCTACTCCCCTGAGCCGGCGGTGTGCCCCATCCGTTCCCTCAAGGCATGGCTGGAGCAACTGGAACGCAGCGATGGGCCGGTGTTTGTCATGCTTCGCAAGGGCAACCGAATTACTGCTAATCGGCTCTCAGACCAGACCATTAACACCCTAGTGCAGCGTTACTTGGGACCCGGCTACACAGCCCATTCGTTGCGGGCTTCCTTTGTCACGGTGGCGAAGCTCAACGGAGCGGACGATAGCAAAATTATGAACCAAACCAAGCACAAAACCAGTGCGATGATTCGGCGCTATACGCGACTAGACAATGTACAGCAGCATAATGCCGCCAAAGAGTTAGGCCTGTAAGGTTGCTTCTGTTCCTTATACTGCACCATGATAAAGGCTCACAACTCAAAGCTGGTTGCTTCTCTGAACCGAAGTATTCAAAGAATTGCTGATGACCAATTTGATGAGTACGACATTAAAATGCTGCTCATCGATGTGCGAGAATTCCTGCGCGAGGAATCATTTTTGAGGGAGGTAGCAGACTTTGTTGCGCACCCCCAAAGAGAGCGTGGCATCTGCCATAAAGCCATTAATGCGAAATACGCCAAAATGAAGATGGCTTCGGAAGGGGTGAAGAAACTGGCCGAATCGAATGTTATTACCCGCGAGCCCAGAATGCCAGACAGCTACTATACTGACCAGATACTCGGATACATCAGCCTGCCGAAAATTTCAAAAGCTGATTTCCACCTTTTCGTCTTGGATAGTTTAGATGACTTGACAGATGATATTTTAATCAAATATTACAATCTAAATAAAAGAGATATTCATCAGCTTTTGAAAAGGTCCTTCACTAAGGAGGCCGGATTCTATCACCTTAATCCAACTCTGAAGCCTCACGAGATTCATCTGGTTGATGACATATTGAAGTTTATCCGCGGAACGGTCCTTGGAATTGGAGCAATTAGTTACGCTGGGTTACAACATGAGTTCGACAAGGCTCTGAATAGGGTATCCAAAGACTTGGGCCTGTCCGGATTTCAGAGCAAACCGTTCCGGAAAAAGTTTGAAGCAGTTTTTGTGTGCATCTTGGCCCTGATGCACGACGCTAAGTTCAAGCTTTACGATGGTGAGGAGGCGAGTGCATATTTGTCCTTACACGGCAATAAGTCGACGCCCAAAGAGCTTGGTTATTCATCTTTTTCGCTGGCTCTGATGGCGCAGGCCCCCGGGTTCTCTTTCCCAATAATCACATCGGACATCGAGTATACTAAATTTATTGCCGAGGCCGGAATACTCCCTGAAGCCTATCACCTATCCCCAATCCCTTGGGTACATACTAGAAGGAAAGACAAGCAGCTGTACCTAGAGCAAGCCGCTGAGGCCTAATGCTGTCTATTGAACTTGCGATTGTAACTTATCGCGGTTCCGCTTTGTAAGCAATGACGTAGTGATAAGCTTCAAAGCTCCATTTGCAACCCCTCTACACACCTAGATGCTTCCTCTTATTCTTGAATACGCCGAACAGCCGTTGTTGAGCGATGATGATTTCGCAGCATCATTGTCTTACTCTGAAACCCTGAATCTTACTGTTCTGAAGGGAACCAGCGAACCGGCAATTACCCTAAGTCGCTTGGCAACGGAAACCTTCACCAAGACGATGCACGAAGATTCGGATACTGACCGTAACCCTCAGCTTGACAATTGCCGTCGCTATTTGGACACTGCTACCGAAACACGCACGCACAATGAGGTATCCGATAGCGACCCGGGTTACCACGCCCTGCTTGCTCGGCTAGCAACCATGACGCTGACCCTGACCCACGAAAGCTCCGATACTGATTGATGATACTCATCATTACTCATAAGGAAGACTTTACCGCTGACTTTGTCATCAACCAACTGAATGCGGCCTCTATACCTTACTTCCGGCTGAACTGTGAGGATTTGGCTGAATACCCGTACTCGATAGGCTTCTCGGGAGGTTTTCAGCTAAGTCTCGGAAACATCGAGCGATTTACCGCGGTCTGGTTTCGGCGGGTCAAAAAGCCCATTGTGACACTGGAGGACGCGCACGTAGCGGATTACATTGCCAGTGAGTTGTTGGCACTACTAAACAACTTCTATCACCTGATTGACTGCAAATGGGTTAGCCAACCGGAGCACATCTACAAAGCGGAAAATAAGCTTGTCAACCTTAGGAAGGCCGTGGAGTTGGGTTTCATTATTCCGGAAACGCTTGCTACGAATCAACGGCAGTCCATAGTTGATTTTTATCATAAGCATGACGGGGATATTATCATAAAGCCCATTTTCAATAATAAAATCCTATTCGATAGCTACAAGCAGGTTGTATTTACGAATAAAGTCAGACCTGAACATATTGCCCAGTTAGACCGGTACTTTCTTACACCCAGTATCTTCCAGCGTAACATCCCCAAAGCCTACGAAATACGTGTAACCGTAGTAGGCCAGCACGTTTTTGCTGCCTCAGTTGATTCACAGGCATACGCAACCACACAGCACGACTGGCGCAAGGAAAAGCTTGCCTTTCAGCCATATGTATTGCCAGAATCCATGGCAGACCGCTGCCGCTCATTGGTTAGCGCACTAAACCTCAACTTTGGAGCAATAGACCTAATAAAAGCGACCGATGGCCAATATTATTTTCTGGAAATCAACCCCAACGGTCAATGGGCTTGGATGGAAATGGAATGTGGCCTGCCCATTTCAAGTGCGCTGATTCGTGAATTGACTACGTGAATCTTTCGCTTTTCAACTTAGTAGAAAAGTTGGTTTTTATCCCCCTTGCCTATGCTCAAGCGCTTGTTTTACTACTATGGCTTCTTTCTACCCCATAAGCCAGTCCTCTCCCCCACCAACACCCCAACGTTAACGGCAAATTTGTTGCCTACCTCAACTACCTTGGACCAGCACCTAGAGTTCATAAAGGACACGTTTGAGAAGGAGGACGAGCGTAAGGAAACGCTAGAGAGCAAAGCCGGTCAGTTGCTGGGACAGGCAGGCCTGATTTTATCCTTGGTAGGCATTATCACACCACTCATCGCCGATAGCCTTAGCCAGCTACCCAGACCACTGCTGTACCTAATAACGGCGCTTTTCGTGGCTACCATAATACTCTTTACTAATTCAATATATCACGCTTCGATGCTGAATAAAGTATTGCAATGGCAATACATGCAGCCGAGTCCCGACAATATATTTAAGGAGTATAATGATGAGACCATACCTGCTAATGTCGACTCAGGCAATCAATACAAGAGTGAGTTGATTGTCGACTACTACAATTCTGTTAAGCGCAATTCGAGCAATAATAATCAGAAAGCTAACTTCTTAAATTATGCGGCGCACTCCTTCTCAACCGCTCTTCTTCTTACGTCCACGCTAATTTTGTTTGTATGTATAGGGCTGTTTTTGAAAAAGGAAGAGCCCAGCAAAGTGCAGTTAGTGGATGGTTCTGTACTTAACCTCAGGCAACAGGCTCGTACCCATTCCTCTAATGCTGTAGCAGATAGTATGGTGAAATATGAGTACCCCCTAAGAGCACAAAAAGACTCTTTAAGCCAAGGTAAGAAGCAACCGTAGGTGAAGAGTTCAGGGTCTATTTATTAAATTCTTCACCTACCTTATATAAATAAGCAAGAGCGCTCCCTGGTGAAGTCAACTCAGCATTATACAATTCCGCACGGGCGGTTTGAGCAGAAAAGATGCTTTTAGCAATCGCTGAGAATTTAAGCCTCGCTGCATTCTCAAGTAACTCTGCGGTTCCAACAACTAGTGTTTGTAGCGTTCCTGTTCTGAATTTAATCTTATGGATTTCCAAGCTTCTTCGATATTGAAACAGTAAAGCTTCTAGCTCGTCACTTATTTCAGTAGCAGGCCTATTTGAGCTAATAGCCTTATTCATCCAATCTTTCAGAACTGCCAACCTTCCTTTGTTATTGGGGTCGCTTTTGAATTGAAATATCTTTTCCCATGATGTCTGTTCATCAGGAATTGGAATCTCTCTCAACACCAGCTTAATAACATCAGCCTGTGTTGCCTTACTTCCTTTGGGCAACCTTAACTGCCTTACGAGGGGTACAGCAGTAAAATCATTATCCTCATAATTTAACTTAAGGCAAGCCAAGCGAGCTTTTGCTTCTTCTATTGTGTCATAATCCTTGGTTCTATCTAATATATCATATTTCTTCTTACCTAGCCTTCTATCGATACTGTTGATTAACTCACCTTCACTGATGAATTCTGCCGCCACTGGGTCATTAGCCTTAAAAGAAAACGTCTCCTTCGTTTTGATTGCCTCTATTAAGTAACCAGACTCCAACAGAGATTCCAGTTCATTCGCTATATGCCCGAGCACAGGGTAGCGGAATGAATTACTTCTTAGTGACATCACTTGGCTATCCACTGCGAAAAAGCCAACTAAGTCACATAGCAAGAGTGACTGTTTCAGCAGTTGCAGCTGAGTATATGAAGATACAGGGTATGGTATGATACCAGCTATTCGTGTCATTGACTTAGTTGAAACTGATTATCCTATGCACTAGGCCAATCAACTGATTTGAATGGACAAAGCCTATTATGTACCGGATGCATACACTTAACGCATATAGGGATGGCCTTGGTTATAGCTTTAGTCCTAAAGTTGTGTGTGAAAGATAATCTACTCTTGTGCTAGCATCGACTAGGAGGGATGAGTATTTGAAACTTGGAAACGCGCATTTTTGCACCTTAGGCATTAGGGGCAGCTCATGAACAAACCAATATCAGCGAAAGGTGAACGACAAGCTATCGGTGGCTTTCTCCCGCAGTTTGGAGAGTTTGCCTGGCTAGCCTACCGGCAACTGCTGCACAACTCCCTAGAATGGGTCCGGGTGGCCGACCCAGAGGCCCAGCAGTTGGATGACATTCTCTACGCCACGCCGACGACGGTTTTTGCCTATCAGGTCAAATGGACTATCTCCGGGGCCGCTATCTCGCTAAACGACTTTAGCCAACTGCTGCCTTCGTTGGTGAGCAGCTGGCAGGGACTGCGCACCAAATATCAGTCGGAGCCAAAGCAGGTACTTGCGCACCTGCTCACCAATAAGTGCCTGACCACCAAAGACAGGATTGCGCACAAAAAGGCCGTCGTCGGTTCTACCGCCGCGTTCTTCGCCGAGGCCTGGCAACCCCTGCAAACCCGGCAGCCCGTGCCAGCCAAATGGCAGCCGATAATAACCCGACTCGTCCGGGCCAGCAAAGTCAGCCGGGCAGAATTCGAAGAGTTTGCAGCACATTTTACGTTTGAGCCAGCCTACCAAGCCAAGGATTTCAGCGTCGTGCGAGCTGGGCATAATCAGTTGGACGGCGACCTGAACGATTTCCGCTCCTACCTGCTGGAGAGCGTGGGCCATCCTGACCGGCCGGTGCAGCTAAACCGCAGCCACCTTATCTCGGCACTAGGCTGGCAAGCGCGCTTCGAGACGACATTCACCCACGAACTGTTCGTTGATAAAGCTAGATACCAGCCCATCCGGGGCACCATCGCGCAATTAGAAGCGAAGTTAGCCGCCCATTCTGGAGGTTATCTTTTTTGACTGGTACACCAGGAGCGGGCAAGTCGACACTGCTCACGCAGTGGGCGGATGAACGGCGGGCGCATTTCCCTACAGAGCGCATCATCCGCTACTTCGCCTTTGATTTCACGAATCCGGAGAAGAATTACCAAGCCCGGGGCGATTCCAAAGCTTTTTTCTTCGACCTGGTCTTCCAACTCAAAACCGAGGGCATCTACCCCCGCGATGTGTTGCCCTACCAGGATTTGGATTTTCTGCGCAAGGTATTCTATGAGCAGCTGCGGCTGTTGGGTGAAAACTTTGAACAGGAGGGGCAACGTACCATCCTGTTTATCGATGGGCTCGACCACGTGCCCCGGGAGTACACCGATACCGTGCACAGCTTATTGCGCGAGTTACCCGTACCAGTAGCACTACCCGCTGGGGTATTCATAGTTCTGGGCAGCCAGTCGATTGAGTTAGCGGACATTAGTGAGGAGATTCAGGCGAGTTGGCGGGACGAGGAGCGTGCCGTAACTATCGAGCCGCTGAACCGCCGGGAGGTACTGCGCTTCATTGAAGCGGCAGACCTGCACCCACCCCTAACTCCGGAGCAGCAGCGACTCATCCTCCATAAGTCGCAGGGCCACCCGCTGTACTTGGCTTACCTGTTGGAGAGAATCCGGCAGGCGGCCGACCGGGATACGGCCCTCGTTGGCTTCGGGCGTATCAGCGGCAACATCGAGGTCTACTACCGCAAAATATGGAAGGCTATCAAGCCGAAACCGAAACTGGTGAACCTGCTAGGCCTGCTGGCGCACATCACAGACACTATCAACCTAGATTTTGTACGGGAATGGTCGGTTAAGAAAGAGTTGCTCCAAACGCTGGTCGATAAAACCAAGGTGCTCTTCTACATTGTAGGCGACAGCTGGACCTTTTTCCACAACTCTTTCCGGCAGTTTCTAATCCAGCAGACTGCGTTGGACCCGCTGACGGGCCGACCCGATGCAACGGCGGAAGCCGCTTTTCACCGGCAGCTGGCCACGTATTACGAAGCCTCGGATGTTGAGCCTGACTGGCTGGCCCTGGGCCACTGGTTTCGGGCCGGAGACTTCGCGCAGTTTCAGCGTCTGGCTACTCCTGCCCACTTCGGGGACCAGTTGCTGCGCTTCCGGCCGGTGGCTGACATCCGGCGCGATATCCGGTTGGGCTTGGAGGTTGCCCGACAGACTCAGGACGTGGTGGCCCTGACGCGCTACGTCTTGGTATATGCGGAACTGGAGAGCCGCCTGCGGATGGTAGACCCATCCAATTTTGTTGATGACCTGATACAGCTAGGACAGCTGACCCGCGCCCGGCAATACCTACGCGAGGGCCGCACCCTGAGGGAAAATGATGCCTTCAGCCTATACGCGGCCCAGGTCTTCTACGATGCCGGTGACCAGCCCGAGGCCGCCATGCTGCTGAGTCTGGCCGAGCCTGCGATGGTGCAGGAGGAGGCAATTATCATCGAAAACGGCCACGATGAGGATGTTACCGAACGAACGCTGGCGCGGTGGGTGGAAGTAGCCGTACACTTTCAGGAATTACCCCGGCTGTTAACCCGGCTAAATAACATTCAGGTACTTGATGAAACCGGTCTGCGGCGCTCAGTGGCCGAGTGGACCGTTAATCTGCGGCTTTCTCTGCTGCAGGACTTGGCCACCCGATTGGTCGATGTGCGGCACTGGGAGCAGCTGGAATTGGTGCTGGCCGAGTTCCGCCCACCGCACGAGCGGCAGATGCAGTACTTTTCCGAGGTACTGCAAGCCGCCATTACGCAGTGCTTGGCCGACGGCGACCAGCCCCGGGCCGCTTACTACTTGGCAGTGCTGCTTGCGGAGTTTCCAATTGACCGGATGCGGGGTGCCCCCCGGGTCCACATCGCCGATTTGCTTTATCACGTAAACCGTGACCCAGTCTCGGTCAGCCAATGGCTGACAGGGGTTCCATCGTTCCTTCTGACTGGCCGGGATTTGGATGCTCGGGATACTACGCTGGCGGAATTCTGGCCGTTTATTCTGCTGCAAAAGCTGCGCTGGCTCATTGGGCAAGGGGTATCTATGCTGGTGGCCGTACCGGCCGCTCCTTCCGGGTCAGATGAAGAACCTGTAGTGAATTTCCAGCGACAACTAGCGCTTCTGGCGGAACTCTGGGCCGAAGGACTCGCCGGCCAGCGGATAGCGAAAGGAGGACTGCCACAACGCCTGCGGCCGCTGATGCGAGCCTTTTACGGGCTGGTGCATCACCGGCAGCGCTACGCTTACCGCCTCTTGATTCTGCGCGAGGCCTACTTCGATTTTCTGGTGCAGGTGGTGGCTGTTCACGGCTCGCCCGCGCTGGCTGAGTTGCTGGAGCTAGTAGACCAAGAGGTTGCCGACCGGCCCCAATGGTGGCCAGCGACGGTACAGCGCAGCCTGTTGGTGGCGCTACTGGCGAATGGTCACGACCCGGCTGGGGTCAGCCAACGCCTGGAAGGGCTGGAGGCAACGATGCTCGACGGGCAGGATGTGGATGCCCGGGTCAGAGAATGCCAGGCGCAGGCGCAGGCCTGGGCGGCGGCCGGTAACCCGGCCCGCGCCGAGCACTGGCTACGTCAGACCCTGCAGCAGTCCATCGGCGTCGGCTACCGCAAGGACTATCAACTTAATACCTGGCTAAGTTGGCTGCGACAGGTAAATCAACAGCAGCCCGCGCAGGCGCCCGAGCGACTAGGTTGGTTTCTGGGTCAGTTGCCATTCGTGCGCGATACCACCGAAGGCGGCACGCTCTGGGAAGCGGCGTCCAGCGTGCTGGGGGCCACCCTTGCCTGGAACATGGGCAGCGGCCTCCTACAGCTCAAATGGCAGCTGCAGTACGGCCTGCTGGACTTTGAGGATGGACTCGCCATGTTCATGCTAGCCTATCTTGACCAAGCTGCGACAGCAGCAGAATACGCGGACGGCGTGCGCTTCTATGGGACGGTTGTACTGTGGCATGACCAGGAGGAGCGTTATCGGCTGCTGCGCCGGCTGCTGGAAAAAGGTTACGCGCTGCTGGGTGCTGGCCTGTTTACCGCGCACGTACCGTTTCTGCTCGACAGCATCACGTGCCGCGCCTTATCGGAAACGCGCCGTGGGCTGCTCAAGGAGGTAGAAGATTTCGTGACTGCCAAGGGCCATGCAATAACCGATTACTACCCGGCTTTTGCTTTGCCTGCTCCCACTGGCCAAGACGACAACACGACTTCCTCCAACATGCTCACCGTGCAGCCTAATTACCAAAAGCTGACTGAGGACGAGGTGCTCGCTCGCGTGAGCAGTTACGATGACCTAACGGACCTGCTGGCGCAGGAAGACTACGGTAATTCCTGGTTTGACTGGAGCCCGGTCCTGCACCAGCTAGCACCGATATTGACGACCGAGCAGCTGAGCACAGTAGCCGACCGCCTGCAAAACAGCCATTACCGGGCCGCCGGCTATAGCACGCTCAGTAAGTTGGCCCGGCAGCTTGATAATCACACGCTCGGTTTGCAACTAGCCGAGCGGGCTGTAGCGGCTTCAAGCTCGTCAGGTTGGGTAAAGGGGCATGATGGAGGTAGCCGCCTGCATGCGTTCCAAGTGCTACAGGAATTTGAGCCAGTACAAGGCCGGGAGCGCGCGTTTACCACCTTTACGCAGGATTTGATTGAAGGCAAGTATCCTAGCATCTACATTGAAAGCTTGGACGACATCTTGCCGGTATTACGGACCGACTTTAGCTTGGAAGTAATTTGGGACGAGATATTTGGCTACGTGCAGCGTCTGCTGGGCAACAGTGCGGCTGCTCCTAATCTACCCGACCTGCAAGCCAGCCCCGCAAGCCTGGGCCGAGTGCTAGTGGAACTGCTGACATATCTGGCCGATTCGCCCATGGCGGCCGTAAGCCAGCCCATGCGGCGACAACTCGCGGAACTGGTCGAACGAGGCCACGCAGAGGCGCTGCAGCAGCTGCATCATCTGAGTACGGGCTTGGAGTCGGAAGTCGAACTCTTTTTAGAAGTGTTACTGCGGGTGCCCACGCGGATAGTCGTGACCTATGCGGAGTTTACGCCAGCACTATTAAAGCTGGCGGTAGCCCGCAATTACCAGTTGCGGCAAGCAGCCCGGCGGCTGCTTACAGCCGCAGACACACCCTTACCAGTTATTGCGTCAAAGCCCTTGCCAGCTACTTATCGCTTGCAATTCGCCGAGGCAGCACCAAGCACGATAGGAGGTAAGGATGTCTCTCCGCATCAGTTGGTGAGACCGTACGACGGTACCCTTGCCTGGCTGGCGAGCCGGGCCGGCTTGAAGACAGCCGCCCTGTATCACCGGGCCAGCACCATCATGGCCGAATTGGATGACCCAGCCCGATGGACTGATGAGTATCAAAAAGATTTGAGCGCGCAACTGCGTGCCACCAGGCTGAAATATAAGCTGACTTGGCCCCGAGTAGCAACCGCTCGGCGGGCCCTGCTGCATGTGGTGACGGAGTTGCTAGATGCCGGGGTTCTGCCGCTCGCTGCTGTGGCCGCTGCTGACTTAGCCATGCCCGATTACCAAGCCTATTCATTCTCCGAGGTGGCCAAGCCGCCCTGCGTTCAGTCGCTGCAACGCGAACGTTATGAGCACCTGGCTAAGGAGTGGGTAAGCGAGGTAGCGGCGGCCGAACAGCTTCGCACAACGACCCTGCCAGTCTACCGGCCGGGCTGGCTAGTTATCGGGGAGGACACGCACCTGCATACGTTGGACTGGAATGCCGCTACTGAAGAGTATCAGTGTCAACTGACAGCGGAAGAAGAATCCGATGAGGAGTTGACGAGCCTTGACTTGGTCTTCAACTGTCCAACCGACGCCTACCGTGACCTCCAGCCCAGCTCAGGCGCCCTCATTATTGGCCGGGAGCAGCTCAATTCCCTTACCCAGCAATCGGCTTGGCTAGCCTTTAATCCGGCGCTTGCAAAATCGTTGGGCTGGCAGCCCGCGCCCGGCAAGCTGTTTGGGTGGCAAAACCAAGATGGAGAACTGCTGGTGGAATCCGTTTATTGGATGAGCGGCAACGTGGACATGCCACCTCCGCATACCAACAGTGAAGCAGGGGAGGGATGGCTGGTCGTGGCATCAGCTGAGGCGCTGGCCCAGCTACTTCGTTTTGAGCCGGTGCTACACGTGGAAAAAAGGTTGAAGCGTTCCCGGCGCTATGACCAGGATGCAGAGGAAGAAACAGCTACCAAGCGGTATCCAGCGGACGAAGCGATTGCCGGATAGAGATACTTTTGACCAAGGCTAACTCTGCTGCCTGATGGCGCTACCCCGCATTTTGGCTTATAAAACCTATTAGTTCACTTACCTGCTCAGCTGAACTGTAGGCCATAAAGTCTGCTAAAAAATAGGTTTTATAAGTCCAGAAGGTACTATTGGCATTGCTATCATGTCCATGGACACCTCCTTGCGCTGTTTCGGATGCCGTTGCAGAAGCTGCCGAAAGTCTCTTACGACACTTATAAAATCTATTAATGAGCCATCTGTGAGTTATCAGCGTAGTTTTTAAGTTACCTTTGAGGTATACAGGGATGTTCTAAATAGCAGAAAAAGGTAAAAAATTCTTTAAAAAGTGCAATCCGATTTTGTGCTTGTTTAGACTCCCTTTTTTGTTGTTTTCGTTCGGGTATCGCCCTAAACCACCACTTTATAAGCTTTTGTACTCTAGCTTCAACAAGCTTGTGAGTATTTTAAGTATTTAAGGTATTTGCAGGGCTCGCAACTTTTTGTACCTCAGTATCTTAAGCGGCTTTAGTAATAGGTTTCATAAGCCAACTAATAGGTTTCATAAGCGGGGTAATAGGTTTCATAAGCGGGGTAATAGGTTTCATAAGCCAAATTAATAGCTTTGATAAGCTAACTAATAGAGGTGGAATCCATGGCTATCATTACACCCTATGCTGGCGAACTAATAGATTTTATAAGTCACTGGTGAAACAACGCTCCTGAAGCTCCCTTCTGACCGGCTGCGAACTAATAGCTTTTATAAGTCTAACTAATAGCTTTTATAAGCCTCGCCGAAAACTCGCGACCAGCTAACTAATAGGTTTCATAAGTCTAACTAATAGCTTTTATAAGTCAGCACCACCACAGGCATTCCGGCTGCTCATAGATTCAGGATTTGGCTCTATTAGTTTCCGATTTAAGCCGTATGTTTGCTTGGTATCACCCCAGTAGCTGCGTATGGCCGCGCCCGAATCCACCGTCCCGATAGAAATTCGGCAGCATAACGCGCTGACGACGGCCCGCTACGAGATGAGTGCCTGCGAGATGGACATCGTCTTCTCGCTCCTCTCTAAGCTCACCAAGCAGGACAAGGCCGGCACCATCTACGAAATCCGGGTCCAGGAGCTGATGGAGATGACCGGGCGCACCTGGAACTACAAGCAGCTGCTCGAATCCACTGAGAACCTCAACAGCCGGGTCTATCACATCGAGACCGGCAAAACCCTGCTGCAGGTGAGTCTGCTGGCCTCGGCGCTGTACCGCAAGGGCGAGGGCACCATTGAGCTGGAGATATCCGAGCGCATGCGGCCTTTCCTCATTGACCTGAAGAGCAACTTCACGTCTTACCGCCTGCAGGCTGCCTTTAGCCTGAGCAGCAAGTACGCCAAGCGCATCTACCAGCTGGCCTCGCAGTGGAAGGACATCGGGGAGACTAAGACCTACTCCCTGGATGAGTTCAAGGGCATGCTCAAGCTCAAGGACCCAGCTGGTAAAGAGCCCGAGCAGTACGCCCAGATTTCCTCCTTGCAGAAGTACGTGCTCGACGTGGCCACGACGCAGATAAACGAGCACACCGACTTGCGCATCAAGTACGAGCTCCTGAAAAAGGGTCGCTCCTTCCAAAGCATCAAGTTCTACGTCAACACCCAGGTACCTCAGCAACTGCCTATCCCCTTCGAGCTGGAGGCCGACGACGCCAAGATGCAACTGGCCCGCAAACACCTCGAAACCCTAGGTATTGCCGAACCCAAGCTGGTGCAGGAGATTCTGCAGTCGCCCAAGCACGTGGATGCCTTGTTTGCCTTTATCTACAAGCTGAAGACTGATAAAATCAAGGCTACCAAAAATCCGGGTGGCTTGTTTCTGAAGATGCAAGGCTTGCGCTAGTAGGACAGGGAAGGAGCTTGTATGTTGCCCAACTGTTCAGAGAACGGAACTGGTATCTCATGGTAGCTGAGTGGGGCGGACGCTCGTTGTCCGGCATGCCGTCTTGGCACGGTGGAGCGTCCCGTTTTCCTCAACAATGGAAACCAAGGAGCTAGGGAAGGCTGATTACCTATACAGTCAATGCCACAAACTCGGCCTTGGTCAAAAGTTTAGTACAAAGGCTAACCGGGACAATTAAGGGGTTCCTAACCAAAGCCAACAAAGCGTTTCCTTCTTGCGATGGAAACGCTTTGTTGTTGCCCGTTAGAGCAGTCAGTCGTCAGGATTTGATTCCCGAACTATACGACCGGCATTAGAAGAAATAGGCTTCTCCGTCCGCAGGTACCAACACCTGGTTGGTCATGCCCTTTTCGGCGGCGAAGGCGCGCAACTGCTGGCGCGAGAGCGTGGCGTGGTTGGTGGCTTCCATGTGGGTGGAGACGAGCGTGGCCCGGGGCAGCGCCTGGTGCACTGCGTAGACATCCTCCTGATTCATGACGATGGAGCCGAGTCCGGTGATTTGGTTGTCGCCCGCGTTGAGCACCACCACCTCGGGCTGGTACTGCCGCAGGTTGTTGGCCACGTCCTGGTTCCAGACCGTGTCGCCGGCGATGTAGGGGTTCTTTTAGTAAGTGGACATAATCCTACGCTAAGCGCCGGTTCTTAATGGCCGTAGTCCGGCCAGGAGCCCGGTTTCGTCGGGCAGGAACGAGTAGCGCCCGAGGCGATTGATGTGCCGGTAGCGCGCCGGCGAGAGGAAACGCAGGTCTTCGGCAGCGACTGCTTCCCCTTCACGCCTCAGCTGGGCGACCACTTCCTGCATATACCGGGTATTCCAGACCACGACCAGGTTGGTGAGCAGGTTCAGGCAGCGCACGGTTTCCTGCTGCTGCTCGTCCTGCTGGCGGCGCAGGGCCCCGTCGCCGCCGAACCAGAGCCAGCTGCGCAGCGCGTGCAGCTGCTCGCCTTTGTTGAGCTGGGCGTGGATGCGGCGGCGCAGCGGCTGGCTTTGCAGGTAGCGCAGGATGAAGTTGGTTTTCAGCAGCCGGCCGTATTCCTGCAGCAGTGTGGTGAGCTGGTGCTGCCGGGGGTAGGCCTGCAGCTTGCTGATGAGCAGCGAGGAGGTGACGTAGCCCAACTTCAACGAGGCGGCCACGCGTAGCAGCTCGTCCCAGTGGCGGCGCACGAATTCGGGGTGGAAGCGGGCCGTGAATTTTAGGGAGGGGTAGACCAGGTCGCGGCCCTGGATTTTGCACAGGCGCTGGTCCTTCAAATCGCGCAGCCGGGGCGAGAAGCGCAGGCCCAGCAAATCGAACAGGGCAAAGACCAGGTCGGTGTAGCCGTGCGTGTCGGTGGTGTGCTCGAGCAGGGGCAGCTCCGTTTCGTTGCCCAGCACCTCGTCGAGCACGTAGGTGGCGTCGCGGACGGTGGAGGCAATCGCCCGGCTGCCGAACTGCGAATACTGGTCGGCCGTGTGGGTGTAAAAGGTGAGCCCCTGGCCGTAGCCGTAGTAGCGCGGCAGCGCCCGGGCGGCGCGCACGTGGCCGCGCACGGGAAAGCGCTGCCCATCGGACGAGGAAAGCGTTCCACCGCCCCAGGCCGCGGCCAATGGCTGGCGGTACTGGTAATTGACCAGGCACGTGGTGGCCTGCTTGAGCGCGTCTTCGCGCAGGTAGTTGCTGGCCACCCACCACAGGGCCTGGTAGTCCAGGGCGGTGCTGCGGGCCATGTCCGTGAGCGGGATGTTGCACGCGGCGGCCAGCAGCGCGGCGTAGAGCAGCGCCCGCTGCGCCGCCACCGGCTCGGGGCCCAGGAGTACGCGGGAGAAGCCGGTCCAGGCATCCACTTCGCCCAGCAGCTCGCTCAGTTCCACCAGCGGCAGGCGCTGGCCGACCTGCGCGGCCAATTCCTGGGCGGAGACCGGCACCTCGGCCGCGGCGAGCGGGGTCACCACCAATTCGCCTTGCGCGTTGAGGCGGATGTCGCCGCCTTCCCGTAGAATCTGCTCCATGCGCGGCAGGTGCCCTTCCAACTCGTGCAGGTGGTCGTCCAATTGCTGCACTGGGACGGCGGGCAAGCCCAGCTGGGCGCAGGCGTCGGCCCGCAGCGCGGGCCATTGGTTGAGCGGAATGAGGTAGCTGTCCAGGCTGGCGTGTTTGCGGGAGTGGCGCACGTACACGTCCCCCGAGCGCAACCGCTCGCGCAGGGTGGCCAGCACGCTCAGGGCGTAGGCCGGCACCGAAAGCGGCCCACCCGTCGCGCCCACAAACGCCTGCCAGGCCGGTGCCATAAACGCCCGGGGCGGCTGGGGCGGCAACTGGCGGCGGGTGCCGGTCAGCAAGTCGCGCACCACCAGCAGGGCGGCGAAGAAGTCGTCGCCGGTGAAGGCGTTCTCCCAGTCCAGGTCGGCCAGCAGCGGGGCCGAAAAGCGCTTGATGGCCGCGTAATGGGCTTCGAGAAACTCCAGGTAGGAGCGCTTGGCGGGCTGCGTCAGGGCCTGGGCGGTGGCCAGGGCCTGCTGCAGTTCGGCCCGGGGGACGCGGGCGTAAATCTGCGCCCGCAGGTCTTCCCCCGGGCACGTGCGCTTCGTCGAGCAGCAGGCCCACGGCGTGGCCCAGCGTGGCCAGCACCTGGTCTTTGGCGCGGGCCGTGGCGCGCTGGTACTCCTCCATTTCCCGGCGCGCCCGCGCCAGGGCCGTTTCCCAGTATTCGTCCGCCATCTTCAGCACCAGGTCGGTGAGTTCGAGCAGCATCTCGCGGCCAAAAGCCAGCAGCAGCGGGTAGCGCTTGGCCGGGGCCAGGCGCTGCAGCGCCTGGTTGCTGCGGTGGCGGGCCAGGCCCGCCAACCGCTTTTGCCGGTTCGGGTGCAGGGCCGCCAGGTTCCACTCGCCCGCCCCCAGCGCCCGCAAAAAGCGCAGCTTGTCCAGCGTGGCGCGGATGGTGGCCGGCGTGCTGCGGGTGGGCGGCTGCAGGAGCCAGCCGTGGCGGGTGCGCCGCTCCGGGTCCTCCACCACGAGCAGGGCATCGAGCTGCGCCTCCACGGTGGGCGTGAGCACCGGGGCCAGCCGACGGTACGTTTCCGTGTGCGCTTGCTCCACGAGCGAGCCAATCAGGCGCTCCAGCTCCACTACGGACGGGCGCACCAACTGCTGCTGGCGCAGTCGTTGGCAGGCCAGTTCCAGCAGCACCCGCTCCTGGTCGTGCGCAAGCGCCTGCTCCAGCAGCCACGCTTCCAGCACCGGCGTATCGAGCAGTGGCTGCCAGCGCCGCCAGCCCAGGTGCCCGAGTACCTGTTGAAAGTGTTCGTACACGGTGGCCTCGCGCTGGCCGTAGGCGGAAAATACGCCGGCATCCACAGCCAGTTGTACCGCCACAAAGTCGAGTAGGACGGCGGGCACCTGCGTCCACCAGCGCTCGGGCAAGTGGGCGAACACGCGCAGCACGACCAACTGCACGGCGCACCCGAGCCGGTTGACGTCCCGGCGTTGCCCGCGTAGCAGGTGCTGGTCGGCCTCCGACAGCTGGCCGTGCTGGCGCAACGCGCCTTCCGGCACGGAGGAGGGCAACTGCTGGTAGCGGAGGCGCTCGGCCTCGGAGAGAAAGGTAGCGGGCATGGGGCGGCAAAAAGGTGTCTCGCGAAACGGCCGTTTTAGCGGCCCACCCGCTTCGGCTTTCTGACGAGTCGAAAAGCTACCAAAGATTGTCTCATTTCCTGTTCTCACCAATCAACGGCTCGCTATCTTCGCCCCCATTGACTTCTTGAGAATAATGGCGATGATTTTCGGCTATGCCCGCGTGAGTACCTCCGACCAGCACCTACACCTGCAGACCGATGCCTTGCAGGCCTACGGCTGCGTGGAGGTGGCCCAGGAGAAAGTGTCCTCGGTGAAAGAACGCCCGGCCCTGCAGCACCTGCTGACCCGGCTGCGGCCCGGCGATACGCTCGTGGTCTGGAAACTCGACCGGCTGGGCCGCTCGCTCAAGGACCTGGTCGCGTTGGTGACCGGGTTTCAGGACCAGGGGGTGCACTTCGTCAGCCTGCAGGACCACCTGGACACGACCACGGCCCAGGGCCGGCTCATGTTTAACCTGTTTGCCTCGCTGGCCGAGTTTGAGCGCGACATCATCCGCGAACGAACCAAGGCGGGACTGACGGCGGCCCGCGCCCGCGGCCGGCAGGGCGGCCGGCCCAAGGGGCTGTCGAAGGAGGCCCTCTCCAAAGCCCAGGCGGCGAAGACCCTCTACCTGCAGCAGGACAAGACCGTAGCCGAAATCGGCCAGCTCCTCGGCGTGGGCCGCGCCACCATTTACCGTTACCTCGCCCAGCTTGGGGGTCCCCACGGGGCAGTTACCACCCGTGTCTGGCAATTAATTGCTTCCCCTGGCTCATGGAAGGTGCCGAGGTGCAACTAGCCAGCTGCGCGAGGTATCTGATTCTCTAGAAACTCACTTTTTCCTTATGCTACCGCTTCGTTACCTGCCACTCATTACCCTACTCGGGTTGTTTAGTCTGCCAGGAAAGGCGCAATCGCGGGTCAAAAAGTATGTGCAAGCGCACGTGGCCCCTATTGTTTCCATTCAGCCCGACTACAACGACAACGCGGATTTAGCCGTGGTAGGACAGGCCATCGGCGAGGCCCGCATTGTGATGCTGGGGGAGCAGGACCATGGAGATGGCGCGACCTTCTTGGCCAAAAGTCGGCTGGTGCGCTACCTGCATGAGCAGAAGGCCTTCACGGTACTCGCCTTTGAGGGCGACCTGTTTGCGCTAAATCACGGCTGGGAGCAGGTAGCCACGGCGGCTGACCGGCAGGCAGCCTTTTTGCACACCACTATTCACCCCTACTGGGCTGGCTGCCAGCAATGTGACCATTTGTTGTACGAGTACGTGCCCCATACTACGCGCAGCGCACGTCCCCCTGCGTATCACCGGCTTTGACAATCAACTCTACTCGGACTACAGTCGACAACAGTTTCCAACTTATTTCCACACTTACTTAGTGCACCACCGCTTGCCCTTTCTGCAGACCACCACTTACCGGCATTTCTTTCGGCCCTTTTTAGACACGCTGCTGGTGTCCAGCAATTTCATCACCGGGAAGCTGGATTTGGATAATCCAGATAAGGCACGGGCTATTAAGGCTATTAAGGATAAAAGAGGCAAATTAAGGCGTTTTGAAACGTGTCTGGATACCCTCACGGCGCAATTGCCAGTGACCGACGGCACGCCCGCCGAAGCGTTTAACCGGCTGCTCCTGCGCAATCTTTATGCCCTTGCGCAGGAAAGCGCGGTGTACACGGAGGACCGCACGGCCACCTACAATGTGCGCGATGCCCAGATGGCCGCGAACCTAGACTGGTTAGCCAATACGCAGTTCAAGAACGAAAAAATCATCGTGTGGGCCGCCAGTGCCCACCTAGTGAAAGGCCGGGGGAGCGACTACTTGGTGCAGTCTCGGTTCACCCCCGCTGAGCAAGCGCAACTGCGCGCCGATAACGAGGCGTTGCATCCCATGGGACAGGTATTCATGGACCTCCCGCACAATCGTCAGCAAACGTATATCGTCGGCTTTATCTCTCGTATGGGCAGCAGCCAGCGCACGGTTGCCGCAACGGCTACTGCGCTAAGCCCACCTGTTAAAAACAGTTTGGAAAGCTGGCTACCTGCTAACCTGGCCTATGGCTTCCTGGATTTCCAACCGTTACGGGCGCAACTCGTGGGCCAACCGCCCGAGTATTTTGCCATGCAAGGCATCCGGCACCAAACGCAGTATGCGAATTGGCCCAATTTCTTCGATGGTATTTTCTACGTGCAGACAATGACCCCCTGCACTAAAACAAATTTTACGCCCAGTAAATGAATGCCAACTGCTGAGCTTACCTGGCTTAGCGTAGAATTATGTCCACTTGCTAAAAGAACCCCATGTAGAGCGTCTTCTCCTCGGGATGCGTAAACACCACGCCGGAAACCTGCCCGAGCATTTCCCCCGCAACCGCCATGACGGCGTCGCTGCCGTGCTGGCCCGGCGTCTGGGTCAGCGAAACGCCGTTGAAAGTAGCGCCCTGAATCAGGCGCACATCGGTGAAGCCCTGCGAGCGAATCAGCGCCTGGTCCTGGGCGTGCTGGGTGAAGACGGGCAGGTGCTTGGGCAACTGGGCACTGGCGGCCTCGTCCCAGTGGTCGAAGTGGGTGTGGGTGACCACCACGGCGTCGACCTGCGTGTAGTCCTGCACCGGGCCGGGCAAGCCAACGGTGGGGTTGCTCAGGTGGCTGTTGGGGGTGCCGGGCAGCCCGGGGAAGACGCCCTGGTCGGCGAACATGGGGTCAATGAGAAATTTAACGCCGGCGTAGTCCAGGCGAAGCGTTGAGTGGCGAACCAGTTGAAGCTGCATGAGAAGTGGGGTAAAGTGAAAAATTCAGGACTGTTTGGTCCAGTAAAAGGCAAAAAAAAGAGAGCTACCTGTCCAGACAGGTAAAGAGGAGCTGCTGCGCGTCGTCCAGCTGCTGGCGGCGATAACCCGCCCGGGCCATGACCTGCAAGCCGGGGAAAGCCAACACCAGGAGCCGGGCCAGCTCCCGGGCCGGGCGCGGGCTGGCCACCGAGCCATCCTGCTGGCCACGTTCAATCGCTTGGGTCAATACTTCCTCCATCTGCTGCAAGTCCTCGACCACTCGTTGCCGCACCGCGGGGTCGTGCGGGGCCAGTTCCACCGCTTGGTTGATGCTCATGCAGCCCAGCAAGGGTTCGTTTGAATTGACGTCGGCAAACAGCGAGTGGAAAAAGGTCTCGATGGCCCGGCGGGCGGGCTGCTGCTGCAGCACCCGGTGTGCGTCGCGGGCCCGGGCCTGCCGGTAGGCGTCAAAAGCCGCAAGGAACAAGTCGCGCTTGCCCCCAAAGGTGGCGTAGAGGCTGCTTTTGCTCAGGCCCGTGGCGGCCAGCAAATCGGTCAGGGAAGTCGCCTCGTAGCCCTTGCGCCAGAACGCCCGCATGGCCTGGTGCAGCGCTTCCGTGGTATCAAATTCCTGGGGACGTGACATTAGCTGGTGAGGTGAGCAAAGCGGGCTGGACTGACTTTGGGCCGGCAAGTTACGATTAAGAACCGTTCGGTCCAAAACTTAGTTCCGACAGGCGATTAAGGGAGCAACACGTTGCCGGTTGCGTCTAGCCCGCACAGAAGCCCCCACTCGTTTAACTCGTATGATTGCGATGCCTTTCGGTGAAGGGCAGCTGGCGCAGGAAGCAGGGTCACCACGTTTAACCAAACGCGCGGCTGCGGCCTTGACGTTGCTACAAAGAAAGCGTGCCCTGCTTCCGTTTTGCCTGAAGACTGCACAGTATGGAGGGAACCTAAGCCGCGTGCGGGTATCCCGTATTTGTACGAGACAAGTTGTGGCAAAACCCTGGCCGGCTGATGGTTTAATCTGCTTACTGCTTGCCCAATGCCCTCCGCAAAACCCCTGATTCCCCCGCTCAAGTACGTTGTCGGAATCGACATTGCCAAGAGCTCCTTTGTCGCCTGCTTTGGCCAGGTGGACGGCCACCAGCAGTTGCTCTTTGGCAAGGAAACTACCTTTGAAAACACGCTGGGCGGCTTTGCCAGCCTGCTCAGCTGGGTGGCCCGGCAGCAAGCGGTTGCCGTTCCGCTGTGGTTTGTGGTCGAAGCCACCGGCGTCTACTACGAGGAGCTAGCGTACTTTTTAGCCGATCAGCAGCAGCTACTCAGCGTGCTGTTGCCCAATAAGGTGAAGCATTTTGCCCGCAGCACGGAACTCAAAAGCAAGACCGACCAGCTGGACGCGCGCTTGCTCTGCCGGTTGGGTCTGGAGCGGGCGCTGCCTGCCTGGCAGCCGCCCACGCCGGCGCTGCGGCAGCTGCGGGCCCTGGCCCGCGAGCGGCAGGTGCTGACCAAGCAAGGGGCGCAGCTCAAAGCCCGCGTACATGCTTACCAGCATAGCTACCAGCCCGATAGCCGAACATTGGCACGCCTGGCGGCCCAGCAGCAACTTATCCTGCAGCAGTTGGCAGCGCTGGACCAGGACCTGACGGAACTGCTGGCGGCCGAGCCGGAGCTGGCGCGCAAGTTGACGCAGTTGACGAGCATTCCCGGCATTGGGCTGACGACAGCCATCATCGTGGTAGCCGAAACCAGCGGCTTTGCCCTGGTCGAGAATGAGCGTCAACTCGCTTCCTATGCCGGCCTGGACGTGGTGCAGCGGCAAAGCGGCCTCTCGGCGCATGCCACCCGCATTTCCAAGCGCGGCAACACGCGCCTGCGCACGGCGCTCTATTTGCCCGCGCTCAGCAGCCTGCGCCATAACCCGCGGCAAATCGCCTTTTATGCCCGTTTGCGTACGCGTCACCCCAGCGGCAAGCCGGGCGTCATTGCTGTCATGCGCAAACTGCTCGTGCTCTGCTACTCGCTCTGGAAAAACGATCAAGCGTATAATCCCGACTATCCCACGGCCCACCAGAGCAGACATGAAATAGCCCCGGCCACAGAAGTGAGCCGAGGCTACACAGGATGAACGCGCACGCCCTCCTTGAGGAAGTCGAAGATAAATAAATGCGGCCTAGCCCTTGCTTGCCATCACAGTATCTTTTGTACCAAACTTTTAACCAAGGCCAAACTCAGCGAGGATGAGCTCATAAAGAGTGGGTACCATGCCAGGGGCTCTGGTTTCGCTGGCGTTCGGCCCTGTCGTCGGGACGCGATGAGACAACAGACTCGGCCACAAGCAGGCAGCAAACGTCAACTACATACTTAAAAGCCGTGCTGTTTTGCCGGAAACCAGCTTTCCGGCAAAATACCAACTGGACGGTTTCGCAGGGGCTATCCTGACGCAAACCATTTCTTAGCGAGTAGGCAAACCATTGAGCAGCAAAATGAGTATTTAGGCTACCTTAAATAAATATTTAGGGCAGCCTAAATATTGTACCTTGCCGGCTCACCCTATCCCTCCTGCTATGGAAACTTTACTCATGCCCCCGGCGCCGCTGCCGGTAACGCCGGCCCCGGTCGCCGCCGAGCCCGGCTGGCGCAAGCCGCGCAACGCGCCTTCGCTGCGCGAAGTGTACGCTTCCATCAAGGTGCCGCCGGCCAGCGCCTCGTTCTGGCGCAAGCTGTTTGCCTTCTGGGGGCCCGGTTTGATGGTGGCCGTGGGCTACATGGACCCCGGCAACTGGGCCACCGACCTGGCCGGCGGCTCGCGCTACGGCTACACCCTGCTGTCTGTGATTTTAATTTCCAACCTGTTCGCCATGCTGCTGCAGCACCTGGCGGCCAAGCTGGGCATCGTCACGGGCCGCGACCTGGCCCAGGCTTGCCGCGACCACTACTCAAGCCCGTAGCCATGGTGCTCTGGGTGCTCTGCGAAATTGCCATCGCCGCCTGCGACCTGGCCGAGGTTATTGGCTCGGCCATTGCCCTGAACCTGCTTTTCGGTCTGCCCCTGAGCTGGGGCGTGGTGCTCACGGTGCTCGACGTGCTGGTGGTGCTCTACTTCCAGAACAAGGGCTTTCGGGTTATTGAGAGCATCGTGGCGGGCCTCATCGTCATCATCTTTGGCTGCTTCGTGTACGAAATCATCGTCTCGAACCCGGACTACATGGCCATGCTCGGCGGGCTGGTGCCCCGCCCCGAAGTGGTGACCAACCCGCAGATGCTTTACATCGCCATCGGCATACTGGGGGCCACCGTGATGCCGCACAACCTGTATCTGCACTCCAGCATCGTGCAAACCCGCCAGATTGAGCAGACCGAGCCCGGCAAGCGCATGGCCATCAAGTTCGCCACCATCGACTCGACGGTGGCCTTGTTTCTGGCCTTCTTCGTGAACGCCGCCATCCTGGTCACGGCCGCCGCGACCTTCCACAAGACGGGCATGTACAACGTGGCCGACATCAACGACGCCCACAAGTTGCTCACGCCGGTGCTCGGGGCAGGCGCGGCCAGCATGCTCTTCGCGGTGGCCCTGCTGGCGGCGGGCCAGAACTCCACGCTCACCGGCACGCTGGCCGGGCAAATTGTGATGGAAGGCTTCCTCAACATCAGGCTCAAGCCCTGGCTGCGGCGCCTGGTTACCCGCAGCATTGCCGTGGTACCGGCCCTGATTGTAACGCTCATTTACGGCGAGAAGGGTACCGGCCAGCTGCTGGTGCTCAGCCAGGTGATTCTGTCTTTGCAGCTCAGTTTTGCCGTGGTGCCGCTGGTGCTCTTCACCAGCAGCCGGGCCAAGATGGGCGTGTTTGCCAACGGCCTGCTGGTCAACGCTACGGCCTGGACCGTGTCGGGCATCATCATCGCCCTGAACGTGTACCTGCTCGTGCAGACTTTTTTCGGCTAGGCTAACGCCTGGCTACTGGTTGGTTTCGCCGGGGCCCTGGTCCCGGGACGCCCTCTCCTTGCCTTTTAGCTCCGGTGTTCTATGCGTGCATTTCGACTTCTCTCCCTGGGCCTGCTGCTGACCGGTGGCCTGTCCGCGCTGGCGCAAGCCCCCACCGGGCTGCCCGCCCCGGACCCCGCCGGCGTGGACACGCTGCGGGCCCGCAAACGGGTTTACACCTTGTTCAAGCCCGTGCCCGGGGCCCTGATGCGGCCGCTGAGCACCGACCGGCCCGACGCCACGGAAAGCGCCTACTCGGTGGACGCGGGCCACTTCCAGCTGGAAACCGACGTGCTGCGCCTGGGCCGCTCCCGCTTAGCGGGGCAGGCGGTTGCGCAACAGGAGCTGGGGTTCAACCACGCCAACCTGAAAATGGGGCTCACCCACAACGTGGACCTGCAGGTAGTGGTCGAGTCCTACACCGTGC
This sequence comes from Hymenobacter sp. J193, assembly GCF_024700075.1. NCBI lineage: Bacteria > Pseudomonadati > Bacteroidota > Cytophagia > Cytophagales > Hymenobacteraceae > Hymenobacter > Hymenobacter sp. J193. Next base: position 34,778 of record NZ_JAJONE010000004.1, on the reverse strand, counting down.
AGACGGAGGGCGAGGGCGACACGGGCACCCGGCGGGCGGGCTTCGGCGACGTGACCGTGCGGCTCAAGCGCAACCTGTGGGGCAACGACGGGGGCCCCACGGCCTTTGCCCTGATGCCCTTCGTGAAGCTGCCCACGGGCCGCAGCTGCGGCAACGGCGCCTGGGAGGGCGGCATCGTTACGCCGTTCTCGGTGCAGCTGCCCCACGATTTTACCCTGGGCACGCAGTTTCAGGCCACTTTCAACCGCGACAGCGAAGCCCGGGAGCACTTCCTGGAGCTGGCGCCCACGCTAACGGTGGGCCACGATTTGTACAAGACCCTGGGGGGCTTCGTGGAAATTGCCACCGCCTGGGACACCCGGGGCCGCGCTTGGAGCGCCACGCTCAACGGCGGGCCCGTGCTGCGCCTGGGCGAGAACCTGCAGCTGGACACGGGCATCAACCTGGCCCTGACCAAAGACACGCCCACCACGTACTTTCTCGGATGTAGCTTCCGGCGCTAGCAGTTCATGCCTCTTGCCGGCCCGGCCATGGAAATCTATCACGCCCGCATCACCGACGCCCAGCGCATCCTGACGGCCCTGGACCTGCCCGCGCCGCTGCGCAGCAAGCTGGCCGGGCTGACCCTGCTGGCCCTGGCCGGGGTAGGCCCGGACACGCCGTGGACCGCAGCCAGCGACGAACGCAAGGGCATGGCCCGCGGCATTCGCGACTTCATGCGCACGGCATACGGCTGGCGCGAAGCATCCACCGAGCACTCGTTCCTGCTCATGCGCGAACAGGTGCTGCGGCCGCTGGTGGCCACGGGCCTGGTGTTGCGCAACCCCGACAACCCCACGCTGGCCTGCACCAGTCCCCGGCTGCACTTTGCCCTGACCCCGGCGCTGGTCCCGCTGCTGCGGGCTTTCGGTACTCCGCACTGGGAGAATGCCCTGGTTGTCTTTCAGCAAACGGGGAGTGCGGGCCTGGAGCTTCACCCGAAGGTTAGCCAATCCAACTAATGGGCTGGAGAGGGAACCTTCGCCGGCGATTAGCGGTAAAAGCAGCTCCGGCCCCCGGGAATTGTTACCTTCGCCGCATCATGCGCCTGCTCAGCCTGTTTTTTGCCTGCTACTTCGCGTTGCTCTCCTGCATGACTTGCACGGACGAGGTGACCGTGTGCCAGGACCAGGCCCAATCGACGGTGGCCGCGGCCACGCATTCCGGACTGCAGCACGGACGCGCTGGGCGACTGGTGCTCGCCGCTCTGCCAGTGCCACTGCTGCGGCGGGGTAGTGGTAACGCTAACCAGTGGCGCCCTGGCCATGTACCCCCAGGTGACCGAGTGGGGCAGCAGCCCCCAACACGGCCGGCTGATTGTGGGCGTTCCGACCCGGGACTTCGGGGCCGTGTGGCAGCCGCCCCAGGCCTAACCCTTTCCTCTTTTTCCTGCTGACCACCCTCTCCGGGCGGCCAACTCCCGAGCGGAGTTGACCCGTCGGAGCTTGTCAACGCGTGGCGTTGGCTCCCGGGTGCGTTCCATCCCCGCCGTTCCCGCTTTAGCAGCCGGAACCGCCGGGTCGCAGGGTCTTTTTCGAAAGTGTTAGACCTAACCCCCACAGCAACGGATGTTTGACCGGCTGATTCATTTTTCCATTCACAACAAGCTCATTATCGGAATCCTGACCCTGGCCCTGGTGGCCTGGGGCGGCTATTCCCTGAGCCGGCTGCCGATTGACGCGGTACCCGACATCACCACCAACCAGATTGTCGTCTACACGGTGGCTCCCTCGCTAGCGGCCAGTGACATCGAGCGCCTCGTGTCGTTCCCCGTCGAGCAGAGCCTGGCCACCATCCCCAACCGCGAGGAAGTGCGCTCCTTCTCCCGCTTCGGCCTCTCGGTCGTGACCATCGTCTTCGAGGACGGCGTGGACATCTACTGGGCCCGCCAGCAGGTGGCCGAGCGCCTGCGCGAAGCCGAGAGTCAAATACCAGAGAGCATCGGCCGGCCGGAAATGGCCCCGGTCAGCACCGGCCTGGGCGAGGTGTACCAGTACCTGGTGCGCGCCAAGCCCGGCTTCGAGAAGAAGTACGACGCCCGCGAGCTGCGCACCATTCAGGACTGGATCGTGCGGCGCCAGCTGCTAGGCACGCCCGGCGTGGCCGACGTGGCCAGCTTCGGCGGCCAGCTCAAGCAGTTCGAAATCCGGCTCGACCCCACCCGCCTGCGCTCGCTGGGCGTCACCACCGAGCAGGTGTACCAGGCCGTGTCGCGCAACAACCAGAACGCCGGCGGCGCCTACCTCGACCAGAAGCCCACCGCCTATTTCATTCGCACCGAGGGCCTGGCCGAAAACGCCGCTGACCTGGGCAACATCGTTGTGCGCAATACTGAAGGCGGCCTGCCCGTGCTCGTGCGCGACGTGGCCGACGTGCGCCTGGGCTCGGCCGTGCGCTACGGCGCCATGACTCGTAACGGAGAGGGCGAAGTGACCGGCGGCATCGTGCTCATGCTCAAGGGGGCCAACGCCAACGACGTCATCAAGGATGTGAAAACCCGCATGCTGACGGTGGAGAAGTCCCTGCCCGAGGGCGTGGCCATCGACGTGTACCTGGACCGCTCCGAGCTGGTGGGCCGCGCCATTGGCACGGTGAAAACCAACCTGATTGAGGGCGCCCTGATTGTGCTCTTCGTGCTCATCCTGTTTCTGGGCAACTGGCGCGCCGGCCTGGTCGTGGCCTCGGTCATTCCGCTGGCCATGCTCTTTGCCATCGCCATGATGCGCCTGTTCGGCGTGTCGGGCAACCTGCTCTCGCTCGGGGCCATCGACTTCGGCCTGGTAGTGGACGGCGCCGTCATCATCGTCGAAGCCATCGTGCACCGCCTGCACGGCGGGCAGCTGCGGGTGCCGGGCAACCGTCTTAGCACCGACCAGATGAACGAGGAAACCTACCACGCGGCCAGCAAAATCCGCTCCTCGGCGGCGTTTGGCGAAATCATCATCCTCATCGTGTACCTGCCCCTGCTAGCGTTGGTCGGCATCGAGGGCAAGATGTTCCGGCCCATGGCCCAGACCGTGGCCTTTGCCATCATCGGCGCGTTTATCCTGAGCCTGACCTACGTGCCCATGATGTCGGCGCTGGCCCTGAGCCGCTCGACGGAAGTGAAGCCCAACTTTTCCGACCGCATGATGCGCTGGCTCGAAGCCCGCTACCGCCCGCTGCTGGAATGGGCATTGAGGCGTAAAGCCGTAGTGCTCACCTCCGCGGTGGCGCTGTTCGTGGGCTCCATCCTGTTGTTCCGCACCCTGGGCGGGGAGTTCATCCCGCAGCTCTCGGAAGGCGACTTTGCCATTGAGCTGCGCACCCTCACCGGGTCCTCGCTGAGCTACACCGTGGACCGGAGCCTGCAGGCCGGGGCCATCCTGCAGAAGCAGTTTCCCGAAGTCAAGGAGGTCGTGGCCAAAATCGGCGCGGCCGAGATTCCCACCGACCCCATGCCCGTGGAGGCGGCCGACGTGATGGTGATTCTGGAAAAAGACCAGGACAAGTGGACCTCCGCCAAAACCCAGGAGGAGCTGGCCGGCAAGATGGCCGAGGCGTTGAGCGTGATTCCCGGCGTAACCTTCGGTTTCCAGCAGCCCATTCAGATGCGCTTCAACGAGCTTATCAGCGGCGCCAAGCAGGACGTGGTGCTGAAGATTTACGGCGAGGACCTGCAGCAGCTGGCCTCCTACGCCGAGCGGGCCGCCCGCCTGGTACGCCAGGTCGAAGGGGCTGAGGACGTATACGTGGAGCAGGTCACCGGCTTGCCCCAAATCGTGGTCAAGCTCGACCGCAACCGCCTGGCTCGCTTCGGCCTCAACGCCGAAGACGTGAACCGCACGGTGCAAACCGCCTTTGCAGGCCAGACCGCCGGCCAGCTCTTCGAGCAGGAGCGCCGCTTCGACGTGGTGCTGCGCCTGGCCCCCGAACTGCGCCAGAATATCGGCAACGTGCGTCAGCTGCTGGTGGCCACCCCCGGCGGCGAGCAGATTCCGCTGGAGCAGGTAGCCGCGGTGGACTTGTTGGAAGGCCCCAACCAGATTCAGCGGGATGACGCCAAGCGCCGCATCACCGTGGCCTTCAACGTGCGGGGCCGCGACGTGGAAAGCGTGGTGACCGAGCTGCAGGGCAAAGTGGACCAGCAACTGCAGCTCGCGCCAGGGTACTACACCACCTACGGCGGCCAGTTCGAAAACCTGCGCAAGGCCTCCGAGCGGCTCAGCATCGCTGTGCCGGTAGCCTTGCTGCTGATTTTCGTGCTCTTGTTCTTCACGTTCAAATCGTTCAAGCAGTCCATCCTCATTTTCACGGCCATTCCGCTCTCGGCCATCGGCGGGGTGCTGGCGCTCTGGCTGCGGGGCATGCCCTTCAGCATCTCGGCCGGCGTGGGCTTCATTGCGCTGTTCGGCGTGGCCGTGCTCAACGGCATCGTGCTCATCGGCTACTTCAACCAGCTCAAAGAGGAAGGGCGCACCGACGTGTTTGCCCGCATTCTGGAAGGCACCCAGGTGCGCCTGCGGCCGGTGCTGATGACGGCCACCGTGGCCTCGCTGGGCTTTTTTGCCCATGGCCTTGTCACAGTCGGCGGGGGCCGAAGTGCAACGGCCACTGGCCACCGTCGTCATCGGCGGGCTGGTCACGGCCACGCTGCTGACCCTGCTGGTCTTACCGGTGCTCTACGCCCTGTCCGAGCGCAACAGCAAAGCCAAGGAAGAAGAGCAGCCGCAGCGCACGCCGGCCGTGCCGGTGTCGCTGGTGTTGCTCGTGCTGGGTGGATTGCTGGCCGCCGCGCCCGCCCGGGCGCAGGGTCCACTGACCTCCACCCAGGCCGTGGGTCAAGCCTTGCAGGCCAACGGCACGGTGCAGGGAGCCCAGCGCGCCCTGGAAGCCCAGCAGGCCTTACGCCGTACGGCCTTCGACGTGGGCCGCACCACCATCCTGGGTACCTATGGCCAGGTGAACTCCCCGCTCTCCGACAACGTGCTGAGCATCGGCCAGTCGCTGGCCCTGCCCGGCTACTACCGGGCCCAGGCTGGTTTGAGCCAGGCCCAGATTGGGGGCCGGGAGCAGCAACTGGCCCAGGTGCAGGCTGAACTGCGCCGGCAGGTGCGCCTGAGCTACGAGCGGGCCGTGCACGCCCGGCACCGCCTGCGCACCCTGCGCGGGCAGGACAGCATCTATACCGAGTTTCTGCGCGCGGCCCAGCTGCGCTTCAAAACCGGAGAGGTGGCCCGCCTGGAGCCCGCCAACGCCCTGATTCAACAAGGCGAGACGCAGAACCTATTGGCCCAGGCCCGGGCCGACTACGCCGTGGCCCAGCGCCAGCTGCAGGCCCTACTGCAAACCAACGGGCCCGTCGCCATTGCCGACAGCGTTCTGCGCTTGCTGCCCGCCCCCGGGGGAACCGTGGATACGGCAACGTTAGCAGCCACCCCGCAGGCGCGGGTGCTGCAGCAGCAGATTGCCGAGCGCCGCGCCGAAACCCGGGTGGAGCAAGCCCAAGGGCTGCCCCAGGTGACGGTGGGCTACACCAACCAGTCGCTGCGGGGCACCTACGAGGTGGACGGGCGCGCGCAGACCTACGGCACCGGCGACCGGTTCCAGAGCGTGCAGGCCGGCGTGGCCATCCCACTGCTGCGCGGCCCTCAGAAAGCCCGCGTGCAGGCCGCCAAGCTGCAGGAGCAAGTCGCCACCACCGCTTATCAGCGCTACCAGGCCGAAGCCGCCGCCCAGCTCGATGAGCTGCGCCTGCGCCTGGCGGAGCAGCAGCGCCGGGTGCAGTTCTACGAGCAGACCGGCCTGCCCCAGGCCGCCGTCATCGTGCGCCTGAGCCAGCGGGCCTACAAGGCCGGCGAGACCACTTACTCCGAGCTGCTGCTCAACCTGGAGCGTGCCCTGAGCGTGCGCACGGCCTACCTCGACGCCCTGCTCCAGCACAACCAAACCGCCATCGACCTGGACTACCTGCTCGGCACTGCCGCCCAGTAAAGTCTCATCCACTCTTTGACTTGACCCGATTTCCATGAATAAGATTGCATCCCTACTCCTGCTGCTCAGCCTAACCCTGGCCGGCTGCGGTGCTGACAAGAAAGAAACCGCGGAGGCCGAACCCGCTGCCAAAGGCCAGGAATCCGGTGAAGCCGGTGAAGCCGAAGAAGCTTCCGATATGGTGACCCTCTCCGCGGCCGAACAGCAGGCCGCGGGCCTGAAAACCGCCCGCCTGACCGATCGGCCCATGGGCGCAGGGCTGGCCGTGACCGGCACCCTGGACGTGCCCCCAGAAAGCACCGTCAACATCACGGCCCCACTGGGCGGCTTCGTGGAGAATACGGAGCTGCTGCAGGGGGCCCGCGTGCGCAAGGGCGAGGTGCTGGCCACCATCCGCAACCCCGAGTTCGTGACCCTGCAGCAAGACTACCTCGAAACCCGCGCCCGCCTCGACTACGCCCGCACCGAGCTGGCCCGCCAAAAAGAACTCTACGAGCAGGAAGTAGCCCCCCAGAAAAACTACCAGCGCGCCCAGGCCGATTATCGGGCCCTGCAGGTGCAAACCAACGCCCAGGCGGCCCGGCTGCGGTTGGCCGGCCTACCCGTGGGTGGGCGCATCGTCACCACGGCCAGCCTCCGTGCCCCGCGGGCGGGCTTCGTGCGCACGGTCAACGTCACGGTGGGGCAGGCCGTGACGGCCACCGATGCCCTGTTTGAAATCGTGGACCCTGAGCACCTGCACGTGGAGCTTACCGTCTTCGAGCGCGACGTGGCCCGGGTGCAGAAGAACCAACTCATTCGCTTTACGCTGGCCAGCGACTCCGCCGGCTCGCGCCGCGAGCGCACGGCCCGCGTCTACCTGGTCGGTAAGGCCATTGGCGAGGACCGCACGGTGCGCGTGCACGGCCATTTGGACCAGGAAAACGACCCCGCCCTGCTGCCCGGCCTCTACGTGCGGGCCCTGATTGAAACCGGCCGCACCCAGGCCCCGACCTTGCCCGACGCGGCCCTGGTCCGCTTCGAGGGCAAGAACTACGCCTTTGCCGTGGAAGCCGCCGGCCGCTACCGCCTGGTGCCGGTAACCCTGGGCCGCAGCGAGGACAACTTCACCGAAGTCACCCTGCCCGAAGGAGTGGCGGCCACGACCACCTTCGTCACGGACGGCGCCTACTCGCTGCTGGCCAAGATGAAAAACGCCGAAGAGGAAGAATAGCCGCGCGGCCGGCAAACGCGTTCAATCCACCTTATCCCAACCGATGAGCTACCTGCAGCCCCTGTTCCTGTTTTTTCTCGCCGGCCTCTGCGAAATCGGGGGCGGCTACCTGATGTGGCAGTGGCTCAAAGCGGACCGTCCGGCCTGGGTAGGATTGCTGGGGGCCGGGCTGCTCGTCGCGTACGGCTGGGTGGCCACGTGGCAATCCACTTCTTTCGGCAAGACCTACGCCGTGTACGGCGGCGTGTTCGTCGTCATGTCAATTGCCTGGGCCTGGTACTTCGACGGCTTCCGGCCCGACCGGTTCGATGTGTTGGGCGGGACGGTTATCATGCTCGGCCTGGCCGTTATCCTGTTCTGGCCCCGTTCGTAACTCGTATGTTGGAACTCCTCACCGGTGCTTTGGTGCTCAGCTTGCTGCACGCCGCCATTCCCAACCACTGGGCGCCCGTGCTGGCCGTGGCGCGCGCCGAGGGCTGGCCCCTGCGGCGGGCGGTGGGGGTGACGATGGTGGCCGGGCTGGCCCACGTGCTCAGCACCGTGGGCATCGGGCTGGCCCTGGGGCTGCTCGGCTGGCGCCTTTCGGCCCGCTTCGAGCAGTTTGCCGGTTGGGTGGCGCCGCTGCTGCTCATCGTTATTGGCGTGCTGTACGCCTTTTCCGGGCCCGGCCACACCCACCCCGACCCGCGGCCGGTGCGCCAGCGCACGCCGCGCCGGCGGGTGGTGCTGGGGCTGGCCGCCACCATGTTCCTGGCCCCCTGCCTGGAAATCCAGACCTTCTTTCTGGCCGCCGGCACCCACGGCCCGGCCGCGCTGGCCCTGCTCATGAGCGTGTACCTGCTGGCCTCCGTGTCGGCCATGTGCGCGCTGGTAGCGCTGGCCCACCGCGGCCTGGGCCGCCTCAACGTGGACGGGCTCGCCCAACACGAGCGGCGCCTGACCGGCGCGGTGCTCGTGCTGGTGGGCGTGGCCGGCTTTTTCGTGGACTGGTAGCCCCGGGCTGCCCGCCGCCTTACTCTTACCCCTGACATTCTTATTCCCATGCCTGACCCAACCTCCCCCAACACCGACGAAGAGCTCAACACCGCCAAGCAGGCGAAGCTCGAAAACGTGGGCGCCCTGAGCCGCGACCAGCTCACGCCCGAAGCCGCCGCCGCGCCCGAAGGCCACGACGTGCCCGGCCACGACCACAGCGACCACGAAGGCCACGACCACCCCGCCGGCAAAAAGGTCGTGGACCTGGCCGGCCAGGCTGCCGACGAGCACGCCGGCCACGACCACGCCAGCGGCGACGACCACGACCACGGCCCGGTGGGTGCCAACCCCTACCTGTGGCCCGGCGTGGCCCTGGCCCTGCTGCTGGGCGGCCTGGCCCTGGACTACTACGACGTAACCTGGTTTACTAAATACGTGCGCCTGGCCTGGTACGGGGTGGCCTTTCTGCTTGTGGGCTGGAAGGTGATGAAAGCCGCCGTGCTCAGCATCCCCTCGGGCAACGTGTTCAACGAGTTTCTGCTCATGAGCATCGCCACGCTCGGGGCCTTTGCCATCGGGGAGTACCCGGAGGGCGTGGCCGTGATGCTGTTTTACACCGTGGGCGAGCTGTTTCAGGACGCGGCCGTGAACCGCGCCAAGCGCAGCATCCGGGCCCTGCTCGAAATCCAGGCCACCGAAGTCACCGTCATCCGCAACGGGCAGCCGCTGGTGCTCGACCCCAAGGAGGTAGTAGTCGGCGACACCATCGAGGTGAAGCCGGGCGAAAAAGTGGCCCTGGACGGCACGCTGACCAAGGGCCCGGCTTCTTTCAACACCGCCGCCCTGACCGGGGAGTCCGTGCCCCAGACCAAGCAGGCCGGCGAGGCCGTGCTGGCCGGCATGGTCAACCTGGAGAGCCTGATTCAGGTGGCCGTGACGGCCGGCTATAAGGACACCAAGCTGGCCCGCATTTTGGCCATGGTGCAGGACGCGGTGGGCCGCAAGGCCAAGACCCAGCAGTTCATTACCAAGTTCGCCAAGGTCTACACGCCCATCGTGGTGGCCCTGGCCGTGCTGCTGGTGCTGGTGCCCTACTTCGTGGTGGACGATTACGTGTTCCGCACCTGGCTCTACCGGGCCCTGGTGTTCCTGGTCATCTCCTGCCCCTGCGCGCTGGTCATCAGCATTCCGCTGGGCTACTTCGGCGGCATCGGCGCCGCGTCCAAAGCGGGCATTCTCTTCAAAGGCTCCAACTTCCTGGACGTGATGCGCGAGCTCGACACGGTAGTCATGGACAAGACCGGCACGCTCACCCAGGGTGTATTTGCCGTGCAGCAGGTGCAGCCCGCGCCGGGCCTGGAGTCCGCGCAGCTGCTGCGGCTGGTGGGCGCGCTGGAAACCAAATCCACCCACCCCATCGCCAAGGCCGTGGTGCTGCACGTGGGCGCGGCGGTGCAGGGCGTTTCGGTGGAGAACGTGGAAGAGATTTCCGGCCACGGCATGCGCGGTAAAGTGGACGGCAAAGACGTGCTGGCCGGCAACACCAAGCTGCTGACCAAATTCAGCGTGCCTTATCCTACTGAAGTTGACCAGATTCTGGACAGCATCGTGGTGGCGGCTGTGGATGGCAAGTACGCCGGCTACGTCACCGTGGCCGACTCACCCAAAGAGGACGCCGCCCGCACGGTTCAGGAGCTGCGCGCCGACGGCATCACCAAAATCGTGATGCTCTCCGGCGACAAGGACAGCATCACCCAGCGCGTGGCCAAGGAGCTGGGCATTGACGAGGCCCACGGCGGGCTGCTGCCCGAAGACAAGGCCCGCTACGTGCAGGAATACAAGGACGCGGGCCGCAAGCTGGCCTTCGTGGGCGATGGGGTGAACGATGCCCCCGTGGTAGCGCTGGCCGACGTGGGCATTGCCATGGGCGGCCTGGGCTCCGACGCCACCATCGAAACGGCCGACGTCGTCATTCAGACCGACCACCCCAGCAAGATTGCCACCGCCCGGCGCATTGCCCGCGCCACCCACTCGGTGGTGTGGCAGAACATCTGGCTGGCCTTTATCGTGAAGGGCATCGTGCTCATCCTCGGCGCCGGCGGCCTGGCCACCATGTGGGAAGCCGTGTTTGCCGACGTAGGCGTGGCCTTGCTGGCCATTCTCAACGCCGTGCGCATCCAGCGCATGGACTACGCCACGCCTGGCACGGGCGGTACGCCACCGGCTGCGCCTGCTGCCCCACTGGCCCAGAAAAACCTGTCGGTCGTTGAGTCCATGCCCCGCGAGCTGCGCGAAGGCCCGCACCATCATTCCGGTCCATCAGCATGAGCGGGGCCCACGGCATGAGCGGCAGTGCCGCTTCGCGCAACAAGCGCCAGCTGACCATCGTGTTTTTCCTAACGCTGGCCTACCTGGTGGCCGAAGTCATCGGCGGCTACCTCACTGGCAGCCTGGCCCTGCTGGCCGACGCCGGCCACATGCTCACCGACGTGGCCGGCGTGGGGCTGGCCCTGCTGGCCATCCGTTTCGCCGAAAAGCCGGCCACCCCGGAGAAAACCTACGGCTACTACCGCTTTGAAATCCTGGCGGCCCTCACCAACGCGGTGGTGCTCATCCTGATTTCGCTCTACATTCTCTACGAGGCCTATTTCCGCTTTCTGGACCCGCCCAAGGTCGAAAGCACCTCCATGCTCTGGATTGCCGGGGCGGGGTTAGTAATCAACCTGTACTGCATGTACCTGCTGCGCCAGGGCAAAGACGAGAGCCTGAACATGAAAGGCGCCTACTTCGAGGTACTCTCGGACATGCTCACCTCCATCGGCGTCATCGCGGCGGGCATCATCATGCTCACCACCGGCTGGTACTACGCCGACCCGCTGCTCTCGGCCCTTATCGGCCTGTTCATTCTGCCGCGCACCTGGACCCTGCTCAAGGAGGCCGTGGGCGTGCTGCTGGAAGGCACCCCGGCCGAGGTGAACCTGGAAGCCCTGCGCCAGGGCCTGCTGGCCGAGCCGGGCGTGGCGGCTGTGCACGACCTGCACGCCTGGTCGCTCACCTCGGGCGTCAACGCCCTCAGCGCCCACGTGGTGCTGGCCGAGGGTGCCACCCACGACGACGTGCTGGCCCGCGCCCACGCCTACGTGACCGGTAAGCACGCCGTGCAGCACGCTACCATTCAGGTGGAACGCGGCGACTTCGCCCAACACGAAACTCACCTGTAGAACACTACCACTGCTTTCCCACCCTTCACTCGCTCCAACTCCGCTCATGTCCGCAGCTTCCTACGACGTTCTCATCATCGGCTCCGGCCCCGGCGGCTACATCGCGGCCGTCCGTTGCGGCCAGCTAGGCCTGAAAACGGCCATTATCGAGAAGTACCCCACCCTGGGCGGCACCTGCCTCAACGTGGGATGCATCCCCAGCAAAGCCGTGCTCGAATCCACCGAGCTCTACCAGAAAGCCACCCACCAGTTTGCCGAGCACGGCATCGACGCCGACAACCTGCGCGCCGATTTACCTCGCCTGATGGCGCGCAAGGACCAGATAGTAAGCAAGGTGTGCGACGGCGTGGTGTACCTGATGAAGAAAAACAAGGTGGACGTCATTCAAGGCGTGGCCTCGTTTGTCGACGCTACCACCGTGCAGGTGGCGCCCAGCGACGGGGGCGGTGGGGAAGGGCAGCAGCTGACGGCCAAGAACATTATCATTGCCACCGGCTCCAAACCCAGCACCCTGCCCTTCATCACCCTGGACAAGGAGCGCATCATCACCAGCACCGAGGCGCTGGCGCTGCGTGAGCTGCCGAAGCACCTGATTATCGTGGGCGGCGGCGTTATTGGCCTGGAGCTCGGGTCGGTGTACGCCCGGCTGGGCAGCCAGGTGTCGGTGGTGGAATACACCGACGCCATCATCCCGACCATGGACCGCACCCTGGGCAAGGAGCTGCTGCGTTCCCTTAAAAAGCAGGGGCTGGCGTTTTACCTCTCCCACAAGGTCACGGCCGTGACGCGGGAAGGAGAGACGGTGAAGCTGACAGCTACCCCGGCGGCCGGCGGCGCCGACTTGCAGCTGGCAGGCGACTACTGCTTGGTGTCGGTGGGTCGCCGGCCCTACACCGACGGCCTGAACCTGGCCGCGGCCGGCGTGGAGCTGGACGAGAAGGGCCGCGTAAAAGTCAACGACGAGCTGCAAACCAACGTGCCCGGCATCTGGGCCCTAGGCGATGTGGTGCGCGGGGCCATGCTGGCCCACAAAGCCTCCGACGAGGGCGTGTTCGTGGCCGAGCGCATTGCCGGCCACCAGCCCCACGTCAACTACCTGCTCATTCCGGGGGTGGTCTACACCTGGCCCGAAGTAGCCGGCGTGGGCTACACCGAAGAGCAGCTCAAGGAAAGTGGCACCGCCTACAAGGTGGGCACCTTTCCCTACTCCGCCTCGGGGCGGGCTTTGGCCGGGGCCGATACGGAGGGGCTGGTGAAGGTGCTCACCGCCGCCGGCACCGACGAAATCCTGGGCGTGCACATGATAGGCGCCCGCATCGCCGACATTATTGCCGAAGCCGTAGCCGTGATGAGCTTCCGCGGGTCGGCCGAGGACGTGGGCATCATGTCGCACGCCCACCCCACCTACGCCGAAGCCTTCAAAGAAGCGAGCCTGAACGCGGCGGGCATCGGGGCCTTAAACATGTAACTCCCGCTTGCCATGCCTTCCAACCTGCTTGCCCCATTCCCCGGCACCCTGCTCCGCCGCTTCCAGTGCGACGGGGCGCGTTTGCTCGCGGCCCTGCTCGTGGCCCTGGCCGTGAGCGGCTGCAACTCCGAGCCCACCGACTCAGCGGCCCACGAAGCCGACATACACGACAAGCCCCGGCCTGCTCCGGTCCCGGTCGCGCCTCCGAATCTGGCCGACTCCCTGCAGCTCATGGTCCGCCAGTTGGATGCCGTGCGGCGCATCGGCTGCTGGGACGAAGACTTTGCCAGCCTGATGATTGTGCACCACGCCGGGGCCCAGCGCCTGGCGGCCGTGCAAATCTCGCGGGGCAAGGACTCTACCCTGCGGGCCATGGCCCAGCACGTGGTGAAAAGCCACGAAAAAGACACCCACGTGCTCGCCTTGGCTCTCAAACGCGAGCCGCCCGCCGGGCAGGAGTACCGGCCGGGCAACGCCAAAGACCCGTTCGTGCGCCGCATTGCGGCGGCCTTGGCCCCCCCTGCGCCAGGTGCCGACTCTGCCCGGCAGCCCCGACGCCGACTTTGCCACTCTGATGGAGCTGCACCACCGCAGCGGCGTAGCCCTGGCCCAGGCGGAGCTGGCGTTTGGCCGCAACGCCGAGCTGCGTGATGCGGCCCGGCGCATCGTGCGCGACCAGCAGCAGGAAATCAAGCAATTTCAGCGCTGGCTGAAAAGCAACCCCGCCGGGGTGACCAACTAAACCCGGCCCAAACTGCCTTTCCCTCATTTCCAGCCTTTCCCCAGCTTATCTTCCGGCCATGTTTGCCCCCGCTTTGTCTGTTTTCAAACTCGCCGCGGTCCTGTCGCTCCTAGGACTGCTGCTGAGTGGCTGCGGCCGCAAAACCGACGAGACGCAGGACGCGCACATGGCGCAAGTGCCTTCCACCATGATGCAGGCCCTGCACACGATGGATGAGCACTCCCAGGCTTTGCCCCGCACCGGTAATCTGGACCTGTACTTTGCCCGGCTCATGCGGGAAAACCACCAGGCCGCCGTGTCCATGTCGGCCCTGGAGCTTGAGCACGGGCGAGATGCTACGCTGCGCGCCCTGGCCCGCGACATTCACCGGGCGCACCAGCAGCTGATTCCCGGCCTGGACTCGGCCATTCAGCGCATCCTGGACCAGCCGCCCACCTATCCGGAGCACACCCCGCAGTCCCACGAGCTGGGGGAGCTGCTGGAAGCGGCCACCAAGGGCTTGCACCCGGCGGCGCACCGGCTCATCGCCGGCGACACCAGCCGGACCGCCCCCCCGGCGAAAGTCGAGGAGCAGCGGCAGGACGCCGGCACCGGAGACATCGACCGTGACTACGCGACCTTGTTGATTCCGCACCACGAAAACTCCATCACCCTGGCCCGGGCCGAGCTGGAGTTGGGCCGCGACGAAGGGCTCAAAAAAACAGCTTACCTTATCCTGATTGACCAGCAGCGGGAGATTGACCAGGTTCGGGCGTGGCTCAGGCAGCACCCGGCCAAGGCCCGGTGAGCCTCTTAGCGGGCACAATCAAGAGGGCATGCAACGGAATCCCGCCCAACTGTGTTAGGCCGGCATGTGTGAACACCATAAGCCCGCCCTGAAGCTGCAACGCATGGGCATCTACCTCTTCGTCGGCGTTCTGGTCTTGCTGGGCCAGTTTTACGGGCAATAAGCCCGGGAGCGGCGCGAGCTATACCTAGACGACCAGGCGGCCAGCGTGGCACTGGGTGGGGTGGCAGCGAAAGTTCTCCTGGCAGCGGCTACCCCCTACAGAAGAAGGCTCCTTAAAAAGCCACTCGGATGCTGATGGTGGTCCATCGGTGGGTGCGGGCGCCCGTGAACTCTGGTGAAATCCAGGTCAGGGCCGTTTCCACGCGCACGCCCGCGTAGCCAAGTCCCAGCGTGCCGGTACTCTGCGCCACCGCCCGGCTCACGGCCGACGCCGGCAGCACATAGGGATTGCGGCGATTGAAGAGCCCACCCTGCAGGGTGGCATTGTAGCCTACCAAGCGGCCTTCAACCTGCGCCTGCCCGTAGGCCTGCACCCGTCCGTGCGGGCAACGAGTTGCCCGGCTTGCGACGCCAAGCCCCTCGAACGTGGGCTGGCGCCAGCCCACCCGCAGGGTAGTGCCCGCGGCCGCGTAAGTTTGCAGCGTCCCCAGCGAAGCACTGGCCGAACCGTTGAGTTCGGCCACTCGCCCCAGGGCCAGCAGCTGCTTCTCCAGCCGGGCCTCGCACCCCAGCACCACGTCGGTTTGCACCTGGTAGTCCCAGCCGCGGGGCGTCGGGGCGCCGAGCAGTTCGTGAAACTTGGTTTGGAAGCCTTTGGCGCCCGCTGGCGGACCCAGAATGCCCACGTTTAGGGCTGTGGTCAACCGCAGCCGCCGGCCGGGGTGCGTGGCCACGCGCAGCAGGTCGGCGAAGATGTAGGAGGCGTAGGGCCGGTCCCCAACGCGAATAGAGGGGTCCTGGATGCGCAGGGGCGTAAAGCCGTCGTAGTGCAGGCGGATACCGTGGTGCAGGGTACTACCCGCCGGCACCGGCCCCAGAATCCGGTTCACCGGGGAGCGTTGCAGGCCCGGGCTTACCAGCAGCAACGTCATGCCTTGGGTGTAGTAGTAGTCGGTTCGTAGAAACGCGTCGTTGGCAAAGGAGTATTCAAGCAACCGGTCTTCGCTGACCCGGGTGCTGTCCGTGGGGAGCTGGGCCTGGGCACCCAGTGGCACGAGCCCAAGCACGAATACTACCCCGCAAAGACCACGCATCATGACAAAGGCTTTAAATTAGCAACGATACCTACGCCACAGGCATCCGTTTTGGGTTGCGGGCTCAAGGGAATATCGAGGAAACCTTGCCCGCCATGAGGTGGGCCCAGTCCGGGGTAGGACCACGGAATTTCAGCGGTGCTGCCTTACTTAACAGTTATTTTTGTTACGTAATTCTCTACTTTCCAAAGCCATGCACCCCCTTCGTCTCCCTCCGTCACTGCGGCCTCACTTTCAGCGGGAATTGCAGGCCGCCCGGGTGGCCTACGCCCGGCAGGACGCGGCCGGTGCGTTTCATCATTTGGAGCGGGCCCACGTGCTGGGCCAGCGTTGGGCTATGTCCCACACGCACGTGCACCTGCTTATGCTGCTGCACGGCCTGCGCACCCGAAACCTGCGCGAAATCATAGGGCAATTGCCCCGCATCGTGTTTGGCTTTCTGGGCTCGCTAGTCGGGCAAGTGCCTACGGGCAATACCGGGGGTGCCAACGTCAAAGCCGAGCAGCCCATGCCCGTTCCGGCCGACCTGCAGCATCTGTTGACCCAATACACTTAGCCTAAAGGCATGCGTTAGCGCAAAAGCCCCTTGCGGTTTGTGCCCCATCTAATCAAGGGGCGAATGGTAGTCCATGAAAGCTCTACCTTGCTGACATGAAGCAACTCCTACTTTTTCAGCTGCAGGTACTTGATGCGCCCGTGGGTGTGCAGATGGCCGTGCAGCAGGGGAATGGAGAACTGATTTTGCCGGTGGTGTGGACCCCGGAGCGGCTCGTCTTCGAGGTTTCGTTGACGGTTAGCTTTCCTAAGGGCGAAGTGCAGCCCCGGCTCACCGGACCGGGGGTGCAAGGCCCGGTAAGCGGACGGTTTCTTTACGTGAATGCGGGCACCTCCGCTGGTCAGGTCAATTCGTGCTGGACGCGCCGGGCGAAAGTTCCGTTGCCTACGCTCACGCCCGAGATGCTGGAGCAAACCTTGAGCAGCCCCGGACTTGTCCTGCAGGCTTCCATCCACGGACAAGCCCGGGATGGCGGCCCGGCGTGCGCCAGCGTGCGATTGCTGGGCAACGGCTGGGTTCTTGCGCCGGCGTTTGCCCGCTAGTCCGGGCCGCTTAACCGCAGCAGCCTTTCGGGCCGGCGGTTTGGATGGGCGGGCAGGGCACGGTGCCGTAGGAGCAGTACACGCAGCAGTCGCCGGCCAGGGGCTTAAGCACCGTGTGGCAGCTGGTGCATTCGTAAAACCACTGGCAGGCGTCGGTCGGCATCTGCTCGGCCTGCGCGTGCTGGCACACCGGGCAAGTCAGCACCGAAGTCAGCGTCACGGTGGGCGCGGGGGTAGAAGGCGTTATTGGAATCATGGAAAGGCGCTTAACGGGTGGCGGAAGGATTCAGCACCGAATAACCCGTGCCGTTGATGGTTTTCTCGACCTTGGCTGCCGGGGTTACGGCCGCATTGAAGCGGACCTGGGCAGTGCCCTGCTCGTAGGACACTTGCACACTTTGCACTCCCGGCAGCTGCTGCACGTCGTGCTCGACGTGGCGGGCGCAGGCCTCGCAGGTCATGCCGCCGATGCGGTAGGAACTGGTTTGCAGCACCGGGGCCGCGCTGGTGGCCACCACGGGCTGGGGAGCTGCCGATGGGTAGAACCGCGCTCCGTAGTAGGGAAAGGCCAGCAGCAGCGCGGCCAGCACGGTGATTGTAGCCAGAAAGCCTCGCGACTGCATCAGCGAAGGCTTGGCCGGCACGGGGCAGCCGCAGTCATCGGCTGCCGTGGGCGCGGGTCGCAGGTGCTGAAACCAAGCGAAGCCCAGCACGCCAACGGTCAGGGCAATGAGATAGGGGCGCAACGGTTCCAGCCAGGCAAACGTGCTGGCCACGCCGCCCAGCCCGCCCACAATGGCCAGCAGCGGGGTAATGCAGCACAGCGAAGCGGCGAGGGCGGCCAGCAGGCCCGTGCCGGCCAGGGACTTGGTGGGAGTAGCGGGTGTGGAATTCATCGGGCAGGTGTGAGGGAAGCAGAGGTGGATGCCGGAGTCAGCAGCGGCTGCAGCACGGACAAATGCGCCGCCGACAGCGAGTAAAATACCGTTTGCCCTACTTTGCGGGCCTGTATCACCCCCCCGTCCTTGAGCTTGCGCAGGTGCTGGGAGATGGCCGACACGTTCATCTGCAGCACGTCGGCTAAGTCACACACGCACAGCTGCTGCTTGTCCAGCAGCAGAAACAGCATTTTCAGGCGTACCTCGTTGCCGGCCAGTGCCAACACGGCTGCCAGTGACTGCAGCTCCGGCTCGGCGGCGGCCAAGCGGTGTTTGCTCTGTTCAATGTGGGCAGTATCAGCAAAAACCCGAATGCAAGTAGGTGAGGTCATAACCTGAATTTCAACAAAGGTAGTGTTTTCTTATTTAAGCAAACGCTAAAATACGTCTCCCTTATCGTCCCGCCAATAAGTTTATGCCGGTTAATCTATCGACTGGTTCAGCCCATTATGACATTAACCCAATGGTAGATGGGACGGTACCCCACGTTTATAAAAGCTTTATTGGAAGCGGGATTGGTGATATCTGAGAGCAAACCGCAAACCTCAGCCCTGTGCTGCAACAGCCCGTTGGTCACTGTCCTCAGCAGCAAGGAAGCATACCCTTTATTCCGGTGTTCCGGCAGCGTGTACAAGCTGCCCAGCAGGGGGTTATTAAACTCCTCGGTTTCCATCACCTGCAGCATGCAGCAGACCTCGCCTTGACTTTTGACCACGAACAAGCCATTATTCTCAATTCCGTACAGCACCTGCCCAAACGCCTTGTCCTCATCCCGGGAAGGCTTGTCGGGATATTCGTCCGCATCAAACGCTAGCGTCATTTCAGTCAGCGCATGCACGTCCTCCAAGCTGCCATTTTCAACGCTGGCATTAGGTACATGGCTTTTGCCCAACACTTCATCACATTGGTAGACGAGCCGTTCCTTGAACACCCGCCACTGGCAGTCGTGCCTTTGCAGTAGCTCAACAATCAAGTCGCGCTGCCCTAGAAACTGAAAGTCCTGCTTGCAGTTGCCAACATCTACCTGCGCAGCCAATAAGTCCAGCATCGGGGCCGTCCACCCAAAGCTGAACAGATAATAACTACCCGTGACGTGCAGGGCTATTATTTGGTGGCCGTCTTCGTCCACGATGTTGTAAGCGTTGAAAACGCCTGATTCCTTGCTTCGCAGCCGGGGTAGCAGCTTAAACACGTGGAAGTAGACGTAAAAGTGCGCTTCCAGATGCTTTTGGTTATGGTCCAGGAAGTCTTGAAAGTGCGTAAACGTTAAAAGCTTTGCCATTTGAAAGAGTATGGGTGTTTTGGGCCAGCACGCGTTGCTGCCGGCCTGAATGCTACTCTGGCGTTTCGAGCTGCATCCAGGTACGGCGAGTGCCACAGGCGGTGCATTCCATCAGCAACTCCGTGGCGTGAGCATAGCGCTCCAGCACCTCTACATGGGCGTGTAGCGTTTCCTGCCGGCAAGTGGCACAGGGCAGCAACTCGGTTGCCTCCAGCTGTTCCTGCAAAAACTCAAGTTCATCGTCCTTCATCAGTGGCAAGGTAGCAGTTGGCCGCAGTCAATTGTGGCTTATCCGCTCTTCGCTTGGCTTTCCCGGATGGTTAAGGCCTCTTTGGCCTGGGCTAAGTTGAAAAGGTACTGCCGGGCCAGCGCAGGATTTTCCCGGTGGGCCCATGCCCGGGCCCGACGTGCTTTCTCAACCGGCCCTTCGGGCAGGCGCGCGGGTACTGGCTCGGGCCAATGGCAAGCGCCCTGCCGAAAGAATTCTTCGATTGCTGCCAGCAGCGTAAGCGTGCGCTCCGCTTGCTGGGGCCACTGGTCCAGCAATTGTTCCAGCTCCCAGCTGGCCGCTTCGTACTCGGCTTCTATGTATAAATCCATGGGTCTGGTTTGGGATTACGTGCGGAGATGGCGGGTGCTTACCGTTCCGGGCCTTCATGTTCACGGCCGGGCGGCGGTAGCGAGGCGATGCGCTGTGCTTCCTGCAAACTGCGCCCAGCCCCCCGCAGGGTGGCGGCATCGTCGGCCAATGCCGGTATCTTTTCGGCTCTGGTCAATGCCTCGGCCACTGCCTGTAGGTTAGCCCCGCCCAGGTAAGATGATTTCTCCACGGCCTTGGCGGCCCGCGACAAGGAATCCGCCGGCCCGGGGTAGCCCTGTTCTTCCAACCCTTCCACCAACTGTTTGGCGGCCTGCACAAAAGCGGCTGTTCCCGCGGGCGCTGAGCTGGTAACCGGTAAAGCCGGCGTGGAAGCAACTTCCTTACTTGGCACCGGGGGCTGCATAACTGCCAGCGCAGCCCCAAAACGGGCAGCCTCGCGTTTGGACTCCGGGTCCTGAAAGCGTTTATCCTGCACTACCTCCTGTAGCAGTTGTTGCAGGCCGGCTCCGTGCTGGACCACGCCGGCCTGCGGGTTGCGGTCGATGTCGAGCACCTGGCTCAGCAAGGCGTCCGCGCGCTGGTTGCGCCGGTAGTCCACGCCGGCCACCAGCTGCTGCAGGGCCGGGGTGGCGGCCACCAGTTCGCGCAGCTGCTCTATCTGCCGGACCGCGGGGGTCGGTCCGTCGGGCAGGGGGCGGACCTGACTGGAGTGGCGGGCCAACTCGGCTTCCGGCCCGGGCAGGGGCGTGGTGTTGCGGGCAAACAAGTCACGTAGGGCCTGCAAGTCCTTCTCGCGGTGAAGCGCCCCGTGCATACTCACAATACCCTGGTCCCGGGCTGGGTTAAGTTTTTCGTGCTCCTGGGCAAAGTCAACCCGGTAGCCCGCCTGCTGCGCCAGCTCACTGAATGCGGCCTGAAGCGTGCGCCCGTTGCCCTCGCGGAAGGCGTGCACGTGGTTGTAGTGGTCAAAGTAGTAGGCCGCCCGCTCGGCAAACGCGGCCGGGGTGGGCAAGCCCTTGAGGTTGTTTTCCTGCTTGAGTTGCTCACCCAGCGCGTTCAAACGCTCGTCAATACGCTCATAAGGCGCGAAGTGCATGGGCCGCTCGATACCCGGCAGGTCGGCCGCCTTGACTCCTTGAAAAGTACCCTCCCGGCGGGTCTGGCCGGCCCACTCAAATGTGTCCTGGAAAAGGTACTGGTGCGTCGCGCGCAGCCGCGCGGCATCAAAGCTGTCGCCTTGCGGGCCGCGGCCGGCGGCCAACTCCGCGAGCCGGCGCAGGGAAAGGCGCTTGGTTTCCCGGTCCAGCTCGTCAGCATCGGTGAGGCCGAGCCGGTTGTGGAAAACGCCGGTTTCCGGATTGGTGAAGCGGTCAGTCATAAACGTGCAGTACCCGGCGCTCGGTAACCGAATAACGCCGGGGCAAAACCGCGCGGCGCTGGTGGCCGGGCTGAGGTGTTGCGAAAGAGAATTACTTGCTTGCCGCGGCGGCAGGCGCCTGGCTCGCGATGAGCTGAGCGCGGTATTCGTCGTGGCGCGCCCCCACGTAATCCAAGTCAACCAGCCCATCTATATACTGCTCGTGGAGCGCGGCCTGCCACTCCGGCACTTCATAGGGACCCTGGCTGCGGGTGATGCCCAGCGACTGGCTAATGATGAACTGCCGCTGCTCGCGGGTCTGCTCGCGGGGGCCAAACTGCGGGGTCGGATAGGCGGGCGTTTCCATCATGCAAAATACGTAAATGGGAGGAACTAGAGGCATTTAATTAACAAAAAACCGGCCCTGAAGGTGCCTCAAATACCGCCTAAAGCATGGGCTCATTGTCCGGCATCTGGCCCGGCTTGAGGGTGTTGGCGTACTGCCCGACGATGCCGGCCACGTCCTCGCGTATCAGGGCAAAGTTGGCCTGAATGACGGCCTGCAGGGCGCCGACCGCCTCGGCTGCGGGCTGGCTCCCGGCCTGCCGCGCCGCCCGGCGCTGGCTCAGCCAGTCCTGGCTGGGCTCCTTCCCTGCCGGCGACGCTTCCAGTACCGGCGCCGGCCCGCCCTCGAACGTGGCCAAGGGGTGCAGCGGGTAATTGCCTGGCGTGGCCTGACGCGCCACTTTCCCCTGGAAAAAGGGCTGCTCCGTTTCCACGGTCTGCCCGATAAATTCTCCCGTCTCCAGGGTAATGGTGTCCTGCAGGCGCACGAGGTTGCGTTCCTGCCAACTCACGCTCTGGTTGCTGCTGCTGCCCGCGCCGCGGGCGCCGCCGCTCTGGCTGCGGCCCAGGCTGGCCGATACCATCTCCCGGTCTTCCTTGCCCACAAGCTCAGACACGAACTTGGCTGTCTCTAGCGAATTGACCTTGCCGAAAAACTGATTGTTAAGGTTGCTCACCATCACCTGCATCTTCTCCCGGCCATAAGCGTCAATCATCTGGCTCAGGTCCTGGGTCATGTAAATCATGGCCACCTTGTTGCTGCGCGCCGTGGCCGGTATCACCTCCAGGTTGGGCACGTAGATGGTAGCGGCCTCGTCGAGGAACACGTAGCTCGGGTGCTTGTGCTGCTGGTTCATTAGCTTCAGGGCCACTGCTACGATGCAGCTGATGACCGGCGAGAAGGTTTCCTTGAGTGTGGGGTCGTTGCCTACCACTAGTACCTTGGGGGCTTTCTTGTCGTTCAGCTCCAGGCTGAACCCCTCCCCTCTCGCCTCGTCCGGCGTGAGCACCCAGGCAATTTCCGGTGAGTTAATGCGGGTGAGCACAATCTGCAGCGAGGCAATGACGCCGGCCACCTGCTTCTCGGCCCGCTGCTTGACGGCCGTGGTGATGGAGCGCACCATGTCCCCGCACTCGGGGTCCGAGTCGAGCATGCTCAGCACGTGGGTAAAGTCCGGGTGCAGGGCCGTGTTCACCACGTGGGGCAGGGTGCAGAACGTGGGAAAGTTCTTCTTGTAAAACCAGATGATGGCCGTCAGGAAGGCGTTGGCGCTGGTGTCAAAGAAGTCCATCTTTTTGATGCTCTCCGGGTTCAGGTTGGCCATGATGGCGCGGGCGTACTCGTTGGCATAAGCCACCACCGGCATCTTGTCGGCCCGTAGCGGGTTCACTCGCTCGCTGCGTTCCAGGTCTTTAAAGTTGATGATGTGCAGCTGCACTTGAGCGGGCTCCTTCCCTGCCGCCCTGGCTTTGGCATCGGCCAGCACAAAAGCCTTCTGCGCGGCTTCGGCCAGCACCGGAAACTTAAAGTCGTAGATGAGGCCGGCAAAGCCCTTCTGCGTGAACTGCTCAATCAAAGGTTCCCCGATGGAATACGACTTACCTGCCCCGGCGCCGCCCAGCACCAGCGTGCCCCGAAACGGGTTGGGAATGTTAATCCAGCCCCCATCGGTCGTGGCCAAGCTAAAGCCGTGCTCCGACTGCTGCTGCTGGCGCTCGGTGCGCAGCCCAAACCGCTCGGTCTTGTGCAGGGCCCGCACCACACCCGCAACCAGGCCCGCGCCCAGAACCAGCCCGGCGGCCGTGGGATAGAGCCAGGCAATGATGCCCGCCGAAAACGGGGCCAGGGCCAGCAGCAGCGTCCCACTGAGTGAGCCCACCCCCGCAGCCGCCAGCTGCACGCGCCGCAGCTGCAGCTGTGTGGGCTGCCAGCGCCGCTGCCCGGGCCGGGCGGGGGGCATTTTCAGCAGCAAGGCCAGCAGCCCCCTCCTACCAGCACCGCACCGCGAACCAGAAGGCCGTAGCGCCGGTAGAAGCTCCCCAGCCCGCCCAGCAGACGGGTGGTAATTGAGGTGCCTAAGCCCGCTTTCGGGCCCGCAGCGGACGTGGCCCCCGCCACTAGGTCCGGGTGGGTCAGAAAGTAGTACTCGCCGCCGGCCAGCACCATCAGGAGAAAGGTCAGGCCGACGTAAAAGCCGGTCAGGCGTTGGTTGCCCGGCTGCCGGGGGGCGCTCATCATGCTCATGCAGAGTTTAGCTAAAGAGTAGGGTTTGATTGAATCACAGTTCGGCTTCCCACTGTCCGCGCCGACGCGGCTCGCCAATGTCCTCGGTTATCACGTGCTCGGGGCCTCTGTTGGCGCGCAGGACTTGCTGCAGGCTGTGCAGGGCCTGCCGCACATGGTGCCCGGTATTGGCGCGGGCCGGCTCCTCACGCCCCGTGGCCAGCAGGTGGTAGGCGTTGTCCAGCGGCTGCCCCTGCCGGGCCCGGTCTTCCAGCCGGCGCAGCCGGTCGTAGAAAATGGGGTCATAGCCCCGGGCCTGCGCGATGCGCTGCACCCGTTCCCCCTCCAGGCGCTGGCTCGGGTCCGCCTGGCGGTTTAAGTGCTCGACGCGCTCCGCAATTCGCGCGTTGCGTTTCGGGTTGGGCGCGTAGACGGCGGGGGCCTCTTTCCGTTTTGGGGCCGGACCCTGGTACTGAAACTGCCGCTCGAATTGCACCCGGGCCTCCTCCTGCCAATCGCGCAGACTGAACCGGCTTACGCGCCCGCCGGGGTTGAGCGTGATGCGCCGATTTCGGTCCCGGGCCGAGACCACCACGTGGATATGCGCCTGCAGGCCGGGCGCGGCTGCCCCGCTCTGGCATCCCCTTCCTTCACGGCCGGGTCGGTGCCACGGTGGGTGCGCTCATGGTGAATGATGGCGCCCCATACCAGTTCGTCCTTCCCCACCGCCCCGCCGTCTTTGAGGCGGAAGTTCGCCGCGTAGGCCGCCATCACCTCCCGGGTGTAAGCGCGCAGCTTCGCCTCATCACCGCCCCCGATGTGCGCCAGCTCTTCCGGGCTGGGACTCAAGACCAGGGAGTAGAACTTGGCCTCGTTGGCCCGCAGTCCCTTCACGTTGTTATCGAGCGCCGCCAGTACGGATTCTCGGTCCAGTGCCTCCCGCTGCCCGTCAAAGAAGTGCGCTTCCTGGCCGTTTTGCCGGGCCTCGTGGGTCAGGTAATTCAAGGCCTGCGCGGCACTGCCCTGGTTATTATAAGCTTTCTTGCCGCTGGCTTTGGGGTTAATTAGCTTGGCGTGCATGACATTATTTCCCGTTACCAGGCTGTTTATTCAGAGACTTAATGTTAATGGCCGCCATCCCAGCGGCGGTAGCTTCCGCAATACGCTCCTGATTTTTGCGCTGTATTTTATGCAGGGCCTCCCCTCCTTCCGGGGCCAATAAATTCTCCACAACCCGCAGCGTTTGTTCCTGCACGACCTGCTGGCGCAGCTGGGAACGCACCATTTCCAGCAGCAAGCCCCGCTCCTGCTCCTGCAGATAAGAAAACACCCGGTCACCCAGCCGCTTCACTTCCGCCATAATGAGCTGCCCTTCCCGAGCCTGAGCTTCCACCGGGTTCAAGCTCCTTTCCGCGAAGTAGCGGATGGCCGCGTCGGCGTATTCTGTGCGGGTTAGGCCCAGCCGGGCGGACTCCGCTTTTACTAGCCGGTGCGCCGGGCCGCTGACTGTAAGGTGCTTCACGGCCGGGCCAGTGCTTGGCGGTGACAACGATGGGGGATTTTGGTCCTGCATAGCCAATTTTTAACTGCTAGCTGCTGTCTATTAAGAATTTAGAGATTCGTTTTAAGCTTTATCAACTCTGTTGATAAATAACTACCCTTTAATCAGCGCGTTAGCGCAATTAAAGGGTAGTCTTCTTGCTAACTACCCTGCTACCTTCTCTATTGGCATTCGCAAGGCTAGGTGCTAGCTGACTAGGCCGGTTCCGGCTACCGCCGCCTCCCCCGGTAGCCCGTGTTGATTCTGCTTTGGGTTGGAGCATGCTGTTCTGCTTGTGAGAGGTTAAGTCTGCTGCTTGTTCGGTATGCCATGCCGCACCGGTGATGCGCAGTCAGAAGGTGATGACCCCTTTTTATTATTTCCTAGGAAACAAGGAAAATAGAAACTCTGACCTTGCATCCCTGCCGCTTTACGCCCCGTATTCTGGTTTGTTTCTTAGGATTTTAGGAAATAAGTTTCTTAAGAGCTTTTGATAAATGTTTACTGAGAAGTTGGTAATCAATAATTTTTGTTTCCTTTGTTTTAAGTTTTTTCAAGAAATAAGCAAGACAAGAAATCAAGCAGCTTATTTTCTAGTAAAATAGTTGCTTTATTTTCTAGGAAACAAAAAAACAAGTTTACAAGTAAGTTTGAAAACTGAGAAATAAGCTGCTTATTTTGCAACCTGCCTACGCCCGTTGGGGCTTTACCCGTTAGTTCCCCCGTTTTATGAAAATCATCTGCGTTGCCAACCAGAAGGGTGGCATTGGTAAGAGTACCCTCATCACCGTGCTGGCCGGCGCGCTCTCGGCCGACTATGGCTACCGCGTGCTCGTGGTCGATGCCGACTCCCAGCAAACCCTGGCCGGGGTGCGCCTGACCAACGACCAGCCCAGCGTGGACCAGGAGCGCGCAGCCGGCACGCTGGCCGACCCTGCTTTTCCCTATGCCCTGGAATCAGTGGGCATGGGCCAAGTGTATGACCGGCTCGACGAGGTCAGCGACGACTACGATGTGGTGTTCATCGACGTGCCGGGCCGCTCGGATGATACGGCCATGATTGACGTGCTCAGCGGCGCCAACGTGGTGCTCGTGCCCGTGGGGGCCTCGGACGCCGAGCGCCTGGCCACGATTTCCTTTATGCAGCTGCTGCAGGAGATTTCCCGGCTCTCGCGGGAGCAGGGGCTGGACTTCCACTTCTTCGGCGTGCACTCGCACCGCACCAACCTGAAAGAGGAAAAGGACATGGACGAATTCACCGACGCCTTGGGCTTGCCGCGCCTGCAGGCCTCGCTGCGCCAGCTCGGCTGTTACAAGCGCCTCTCAACCCGCTACAGCTACCTCAACCCGGCCTACCGGCGGGCGGTGGGGGCCGATGCTGCCGTGGAAACGGAAGTGCGCGCCCTGTGCGACGAACTGATTGCCCGCGCTGGGCTCACCTCTGAACTCGTATCGTAATGGCCAAGATTCAACGCCTGAAAATCTCCACGGACGAGAAAATGTCCATGCTGCGCGGACAGCCCGGCCACATGCCGGCAGCCCCAGCCGCCACGGAGCCAGCGGCCGCAGCGCCCGTTGCACCACCAGCACCAGCACCAGCACCAGTACCAGCACCAGTACCAGCACCAGTACCAGCACCAGTACCAGCACCGGTGGCCGCTCCGCCAGTAACGAAAGCTCCGGCAGCAGCGGCAGCAGCACCAGCGCCAGCCGCTCAGCCCGTAACCAAGCCGCAGCAGGCCGCTGTAGCGCCGGAAGCCCGCAAGGGGAGGGGCGCCCCCCAAGGTACAAGCACCAGCTCAGGCGGAAAGTGGGGCTGTGGGGCTGCAGCCTTCCTTAATTCGCCTGGAGGGGGAAACCCAGCGGGCCGCCCTGGCTTACATCCACGAGGAGCTTATGCACCACAGCCGGCGGGTGTACTTAAAAGAGTTGGTCGACGAAGCGGTTAACTACTACCTCCAGCACGGCCCGCCCGCTAAAGGGAAGTAGAGGGAGTTCCAGCCGGCGAGCTAACCCCGGACTGCACCTCAGCCAGGACCACGGCGATTATGTCCTGCACGGGCTCGTTGAGCAAATCCGCAACCCGCAGCAGCTCGGCGATGGTGAGCGTGGACGGGTCGGCCTCGCGCTGCTTGATGGTGCGGTAAGTCATGCGCAGGTGCTCCATCAGCTCGCGCTCGGTGAAGCTGAAGCGGCCGTGGCGCAGCAGGTCGGTAAACCGCCGGGCCGGCGCGGTGGCAACGCGGGGCGGTAGGGGGAGGGGGGTAGGCATAAAAAACGTTAAGGAAGCAAGCCGGCAGACCGGGGACGGTGGAACGGTACCCCACTGCCCCCCGGTCCCGCCGATGAAAGAAGATGTAAGCGACGGCTAAGGGTCAGCACTCGTCCAACGGATAGGGGCGCGGGTTCTGGCGCGCCTCCTCAGCCAGGGTTTGGTCTTCCCACTCGGCCACCCGCTGCATGATGTTGGTCAGCCAGCGGCCCAGCCGGGCGGGGTCGGTTTCGGCCAGGATGCGGCCGGTGGCCGTGCGGCGCTGCTCATCGGTAAAGGCGGGATGCTCCAGCAGGCGGGTCAGCTCGATGCGCTGCGTGGCGACCACGACCGTGGTCAGCGAAGGCAGGGTTTCCTGCCCCAAAATCACCGGTGGCAGCGTGGGCAGCACCGGGCGGGACGGTATGGCCCCGGTTTCCCCGCAGCATGCTGGCTGCGCATGCTCAGAGGCCACGACCACAGCCGCAGGGGCGGGGCTGGCGGGGGTCGGCTGCGGGTCGGGCTCGGTATCCTCGGGAGCCGGGCGGCCCAGTATCAGCTCTGCCGCGCGCTGGGCCCGGCTGGCGGCCTGCACCACCAGCTTTTTATCCCCGCGCAGCTGCTCCAGCCAAAACTGTAGGTAGGCGGCCGTGTTTTCCAGCGTGGCGCTGGGGTTTAGGCCAGCGTGGCCGCACAGAAAAGCGGCGCCCATTTCCGCCGTCAGCTCCTCGCGGGCGTAGCCGGCGCGGCCACTCGGGCGCAGGGCTTCGGCCAGGTCGGGACGGTCCAGGCGGCTGGCGTGGCCGGTGGCGTGGGTCAGCTCGTGAAATAGGGTCGAGTAATAGGCCTCGCCACTGATGAAGGTTTCCGGGCGGGGTACTTGTACAAAGTCAGGACCCGGAGCATAGAAGGCCTGCGTACCGCCGTGCTCAATCCGGGGGCAGGTAGCCCAATTCGTTACCAGGGCCTCGGCGGCTGCCAAGGGCTCGTGGTTCCGGTCTTGGGGCTGCTCGGGCAGGACGATTTCCACGCCTTCCACGTCGTCCACGGAAAAGACCGTGTAGTACTTGATAAATGGCGTTTTCTCTTCCTCGCCGGTTTGCTTGTCGGTGCGAGTCGTGACGTTGTAGTAAATCACGGGCATGCCCTTGGCACCCTTGCGGATGTTGCCGCCCAGCTCCTTGGCCTGCCGGAACGTTAGAAAGAACGGCGTGCCGCCGACCAGGTGCAGCAGAAAGGCATTGATGCCGGTGTAAGCCCGGCCGCTCACGTAGTTGCGGGGCAGACCGTAGGCCGCGTGCCAGGGCTTGCGCCAGGCAATCTGACCGGCTTCGAGGGCCTCAATTACCCGGTCGGTTACAAGCTGGTACACATCGGGGCGGGCAGTGTTTTGAGCGGCGGGGCGGGCTTGCTTTATCATCGCTGAGTAAGGGCTAAGTGACTGTTTCTAAAACCGTTTCCTTACTTATTAAACGCATTTTTAGCGTCATTTGTTGCTTTTTTAACAACAATTATTGATTTATTTGCCCTTCGTAAAACATTTCTCCCCCACTGCCCCTTGGCGTCTGAACTACCCTGGGTAGTGGTCGCATCTGTAACCTGGGGACGGTGGAATGGCGCTTCCCCGAGCGTTTGCTTAGGAGACCGGCGGTTAGGGTTTAAAACGAAAACGCCCGATTGGATAACCAACCGGGCGTTTCAGCGAGCCGAGCCGCGACCTACTGCGCGGGGCCAAATTGCTGCTTGAGAAATTTGAGCAGGCTTTGGCGGGAAGCTTCCCCAATTTGAATCAGGGGGGCGCCGTCGTTAAGGTAAAACAGGATGGGGTTGGCCTTGGTAACGGCCTCGGACCAGGCCTCGGCCGACAGGGTCGATGGTAGTTGCAGCAGGGGTTGGTATTCGTCCCGGATAAGCTGTAAAATCAGGCCTTTCATGGCCGGGCAGAAGTTGGAAAATGGCCGGTGACCGGTAGATATCATAACGGAGGGTACTAGCGTGGAAGGGAATGCAAAGGGGTTCCGGCCTGCCCGCAATAGCAAGGGCCGGAAAAAACAGCCCAGCCCGCGGGCAGTAAGCAAGCCGCGGGCAGCCGCATAATTGCGGCGGGACGTTTACCAGGAAGTTGGATTAGCCTCGATGCGGACCCACAAACAGGGCCGGGCGCTCGGAAATAGGCAGCGGCCGCAGAGCAGCGGGTGCCAGGGTCTGGTCTGCCAGGAGCAGGCCAAACGGAGCATGAGTAGTAGAACCTGTTTTTGCCAGCATGGTGGGCAGCTTGCTATTCCTGCAAAACTAAAGAATCAGCGCACATTTTCTGGGTCTTTGACTCAGAAGCAGAATCCGCTTACCGCTCGGGCCCGGCAGTACGCTCGGCTAGGGTGCTGGCACTAATACCGCTAGGAGCTAGACGGTGCCGCTCAGCCCGGTCGGCAGCGTGCTCGTGCAGGTGGGCGCCGGGCTGGCGGGCCACGTCATCGAGCGCCGCACTAACCCGCGCCAGGTTCGGCTGGTCGAGCCGGTAGCTGACTTCGATTTCACTGTGGCGCTGGTGAGTGGCTGGGTCGGTGGCGCTGCGCAGCGAGCCGGTGTTCAGGCCCGCGGCGCGCAGCTGCTCCGCTACGGCTTCCGCCTGACCGTTAG
This sequence comes from Hymenobacter sp. J193, assembly GCF_024700075.1. Lineage (NCBI taxonomy): Bacteria > Pseudomonadati > Bacteroidota > Cytophagia > Cytophagales > Hymenobacteraceae > Hymenobacter > Hymenobacter sp. J193. Next base: position 4,828 of record NZ_JAJONE010000004.1, on the reverse strand, counting down.
CCCCCGGCTGCGGCTCCGGCTCGTCGATGCGAATGATGGCCGTTTTCGTCACCGATTGCTGCTCCGGGGGAGCGGCGGCTAACCGCCGACGCTCAGCCTGCTCGTCAACGGGTTCGGTGAGCGTCACCAACGGCGACTTATCCAGCGCATCGAGCGTCTGGCTGAGCTGGCGCAGGCCGCCGGGCGTACCGTGGGGCTGGTAGCGTACGTCGAGCTCACTGCGCAGCTGTCCGCTGGTGGGGTCCGTTTCCGCTCGCAACTCTATTTGGGCGCCGGCCTTGCGCAGCAGCTCCCGCATCTGCTGGGCCTGGCTGGGTGTGGCCTCATCCGCCGGAGTGGGCTCGGTTACCGTCAGCTGCACGGCCCGCTGCAGGGCTGGGTCGCCGCTGGCCGCTGCGACTACGAGCCCAGCAGCCTGACGCCGGTGCTCAGCATCCCGGTGCTGAGCCTCCGGTGAGCTGGCTGCCTGCTCACGCTCGGCTTCGCGCTGCTGAGCCTGCTGGCGCTGCTCCTGTTCCTGACGGGCTTTTTCCTGGCGTAGCTGCTCCTTGGCCAGTTCGTCGGTGCGGGCTTGCTGTGCAATTTGCTCGCGGCTGAGGCCCTGACTTAACAGCTCCAGGTCGCGGTTAAAGTCCTTGCTGATGGCGTACTCGGTGCGAATAAAGTTCTCGGGCTGCCGGCCTGGCTCTTGGGACTGGCGCTCAAGCTGCTCGCGCTGCGTTTCGCGCTGGGCGTGCAGGGTGCGGGCCAGGTCTTCGAGGGCGTGGCTGTCAGCATTGGGAACAACCAGGCGCACGACGGTTTCCTGCCGGGTGGCCCGCTGCACCTCCAGGACCACCGTTTCGTCCGCCGCCGGCCGTAGCTGCTGCACCTGCGCGGTGAGCTGGCTCAGCTGCTCGGTACCCTCGGCACGAGTGGCGTGGTGATACTCCACCCGCAGGGCGGTGTGGTACCTGCCGGCGGCTGTGGCGTGCCGCTCTACCGGGCGGGGGCTTCGTCGTAGGCCACCTGGCCATCGGCTTCCGGCCCGGCGCGGCACCTGCAGCTCGTTGAGGTTAATTGATGTTGAAGCGGCGGCCGGCGGCGTCGTTGTCGTTCGCCATGGCTCCAGCTCCTTCGGCTCCTGCTTGTCAATGAGCTTTTGAATGAGTTCCACCTGCCGCTCGGTGACGGTGCCGCTGGTGGCCCCGTAAAGCGTGTTGGGCTGCCCTTGCGCGCCGCGGTGGTGGAGCTGGTGGTAGCTCATGGCATCCACGGGGCTCTCCGACACCACCATACGCTGCACGGGCGTGTCCTTGCCCTCGGTGGGGTGCGACACCCACACCCCGGTTTTGGGCAGCTGCAGCAAGTGCTTGTACTCGTTGTTGCGCTGCTCCACGGTGGCAATGCCGTGCTCGTTGTAGAGGGGAAAAGCCGTGTTGCGGAAGTTGCCCTGCTGGCTGGTGAAGACCCGCACCTGAAAAGCCGGGCTGTCGATGGTCTCATCGGAGAGATGGCGATTATGCAGGTAGCTGCGGTCGGTTAGCGTGGCGTGGGTGCCCATCACCGCCGCCACGAGACGGGCCCGGCGCTCGGCCTCCGATTCCATCTCGGTCGGCCCGGTGGGCGTGGGTGCGTACGCCGCCGGGGCGGGCAGTGGGGGAGGTGGCCGCCTGCCAGCCTTGCTCGGGCTCGCCCAAGTACTGGCGCAGGGTCTGCCGCACCTGGCCCAGGGTCTGGTTTTCGCGGGTTTTCACGGAGTCGATGATGGAGCCGGAGTCCCGGTCGTCGCCGGGGTTCAGGTACACCTGGTGGTCGCCCTTGCGGGAGACGATGAGCATCTCGCTGTCCTTTTCCAGCTGGTGCCAGTGACCACGGGGGCCGGCCTTTTTCACGTCGTAGCCGTGGCGCCGGGTGGCGTAGTCCGCCAGGTCAATGGATTGCTTGAAGCGGTCGAGCTCCTGCGGGTCGTTGTCGCGCGGGGAGAAGTTGCGGGCATAGAAGTAGAATGGAAGGGGTACAAACCAGCCGCGCCGCCGGAATCCGGGGCAGGAATCAAAACCAAAAAGCAGTAGGGGAGGGCAGCTAGCTGACCAGCTCCTCGTGGGCGGCCAGCTGCTCGCGCAGCGTAGCCAACAGCGCCGCGTCGGCAAAAGGTAGTGCTCGCAGAGCTGGCCGCTCACGTACAGGCGCACCAGTTCGGTCTCGAAGCCGAACACGCGCAGGTGCTTCTGCACCAGGCGGTACTCTTCGCGCTGCAGGCTACCGGTTTTCAGGCCCACGCTGGTCGTGTAGGGAAAGCCATAGGCGGTGCAGGTGGCCCGCAGGCCCCCGTGGGGCAGGCTGCGCAGTCGCAGCTGCACGTAGCGCCGGGCTTCATCATAGGCTATGGCCAGAGCCGGATTGGGCAGTTGGGGCCCAAGGCGGCCGGGGTAGTCGCAGGTTTGCTGGCCGGGCGGCGGGAAGCAACGGAAGCAGGCATAGGGAAAGAGCAACGTGGAGCGGTCGGGCTCCAGGGCCTTTCCGCTAGTTAGGGGATGAAGTGGGCGTAGTAGGTGGCGCCGGGGCGTCGAAGGGTGGGTTGTCGAAGAGGTTGAGCTCGGCCTTGAAGCGGGTCAGGCTGTCGGGCGAGGTGAACAGGAAAAAGTGGCGGCGCGACTGGTGCACGATGATGCGCAGCAGCTCGGTGGGGAACTGGAAGTGGGTCATCAGCCGCTGCAAGAGCACGGCCTGGGTTTCCTCCTCCAGCTTTTTTGATTTCAATCAGCCGGGCGTAGTTGAACTTATGCTGCTGGGCCCAGGGCTTGAGCTGCCCGTGCAGTAGCGTGTTGAGGCGGTGGCGGATGTGGCGCAGAACGGTGGCATAGGAAACGATGAGCGCGGGGTCAGGAAAGCCCGCATTGACCGGCTCTACTGGGGTAGTAGTCGGGGAGTGGGAATAGAAGTGTTCATGCAGCAGCAATTGGAGGGCGCGCAAGGTAGCAAACCAGCCGGCCGTCTGCACTACCACACTTGCTGCGGGCATTTAACCACGTCGGCTTCGGGGCAAGAACACCCGCAAAGCTTCGGCGTAGCTTCTTCAAAACTTCTCCTAAAACAGAACTTATACGGAAGTGCTCCGTATAGTTGCCGCAATTGCTCATAAAAAACTTCGACCTGTTGCTTGGGAAACCCATGCTGTGGTTGGTGCTCTTTCTGCTCCTAGTGGCCCTGGGCGGGCTTTGGTGGCGCTACGCCATGCCAGCGGGTGCCGGCAGTACCCTGGCCTCGCCCGCGCTCGACGGCAACCACGCCTCGCTGCGCACCCGGCACTATCGGCTGGCCGACTTCAGGATGCGCCGCCGCAAGCGCCTCCGTGGCGGACGCGGCGGCTGACGTGGCGGTGGCAGAAGCGGAAGCAGCCCCGACGGACGCCCCGACGGAAACGGCCGCGGCAATCGCAGCTGATAGTCAGGCCGATGACCAGACTCCCCGGCTGCGGCAGAAGCGGGCCAGCTGCCCGAAGGGGCCAAGCACAACTACATCACGGCCCCAGCGCCCCCGGCGACCGACGCGCACAACCGCGGCGTGGAGTTGACCGCCGCCGAGCGGCGGGGCCAAAAATGCGCCTGGTGATGAACGAGGCGCTGAAAAACCAGCGCGCCGCACCCGCTACTGCCTGAGGCGCGGGCCTACCTCTCACCCTATTCACCTTTTCACCCTCCTACATTTCCATGCAAACACCCCTGTTCACCTCCCGCCTACGGCTTCTTCTGCCGCCGCCAACGACTCAGATCTGCTGGCGGCCGACCAGGCCTACCAACCCTCTAAGTTGGAGCAGCGCGCCTTCGCGCGCATACGAAAGTACTGGCCCTCTCAGCCAGCGCGGCCAGGGCCTAAAGCGCCGAACGGCCCCTCACCCAGGTCAGAGGAGAAAGTCGGTGGCATCGTGCAGGTCATTTTCGCCATCATCCTCATAATCGGCGTTGATTCGGGTGGTGATGAAGTTTGTCAGGGCTCCCCAGACGCGCTGGGCTCCCAGGGCTGGCTCGTGGGCGGGGTGCTGCTCTGGTTCGGCTTCCAGCTCTTCAAGGACGACGAAGTGAGTGCCGTGGGTGGCAGCGAAGGCGGCGGCTTGACCAACTAAGCCGCTGCCACGATGCGCTCCTATAAATCCATCAAACAGCCCACCCAGGCACCAGGCATGAACCTGCAGGACCTGGGCCTACTGGTGGGCCTGTTCATCGGCTCCGTGCTGTTGCTCGGCTTTTTCTGGGCATAGCGGTCAAGGTTCCGCGCAGTAGGTCTGACTCTGCTGGGTATCCTGTCGAAATCGGCCTCCTCCTGGGCCTGCCTTCCCTCACCCGGACCCGGGCTCATGACTTTCTGATGGGGTGGCTTTTCTACACCTTCATTCAGCCTGCCACCTGGCGTGGGACCCTGTGCCCTTTCCCCCTCATGGCAAAAAAACGCAAAACAACCGCGTTTAACGCGGTGATGCCGATACATTCCTTTGAAGAAAACAAAGGTGGTCTTCAAGGACGGCCGCGTCGCCGTGAGCTTCGTGATTGAGCCGGCCGAGATGGAAAGCTGGACGGTCGAAGTTACGACGCCTTCAAACAGCACGTGGGCGTGATGCGGCCCCTGCCGGTGGGCACCATCGTACAGAAAACCCGACGTCTACTACGACCGGCCCTACCGCGAAGACAAAACGCAGCAGACCTACTTCGAGGGCAAGATGAACAAGCACTACTTCGAGCGGCTCGTACTGTTCCAGAGGTCCTACCTGTTTCTCTCCTTCGCGCCGGTTGCGGTGAAAACCACCCGGACCAATGCCGTAAACGCCCTGGTGTGGCCCGGGCCGGGGAGG